>CAIUVD010000262.1 GCA_903902515.1 uncultured Planctomycetota bacterium
TGGACAACCAGGCGAAGACCTCCCGGGCCGAGGTCGGCATGCCCCCTGCTAATGGTACTCCCAAGGACAAGGACCGTGTCGACCTGGTGATCAACGCCGCCGGAAAAGCCATCGAAGTCGTGGCCACGTACGGCACCGCTACGGGCAAAATCACGTCGTTCACCCCTCCCAAAGCCAAGGGACCAATGACCAATGGCATCCTCGAACTGGATAACGGCAAACGCTATGAATTTGGTGCCGCCTGGGGCTGGACCAATCTCAAGGTGCCACCCCTCAAATCGATGCTACGTCAAAATTCCAATGAAGCGTTGGTCGCGGCCTTCACCCCTGGGAAAGGCGTCGAACTCACGTTCTGCCCCTACACCAGCAACGACCGCTTACCGCGCATCATCACCTTAACGGCGAAAGATCTCCCGGCGGGCAAGTAAGCCCGCGGCCCCCTCCTGGAGCGCGGTATGTCGTTTAACCACCACCAGTCCACGGTTCAGGACGAGCGTCGCCGACTGGAACCAATCGACACGGGACCAACGGCACCGATAAAGATGTATACCATCGTCCACCCTGTTCATGGTGCCGAAAACAGGGTATACTCAGGGTCAATGCCCCAATTCCCCCCGCAGTCCATCATCGGAAACCCTATGCGCGACCAACCATTCTTCGCCCTCTGCGCCCTTGCCAGTGCCCTGGCCCTCGCTCCTGGCTTGGCCAACGCTCTGGAATACGCCATTCCACCGGCGGATCCCCAGCCGACCGGTTGGCCACTGACGGCGGAACAGGAAGCCTTTGTCCTTACCCCTGAACATTCCCGTCGTCCTGGTTCCCATCAAACCCCCAAGAAATACTTGCCACATTTATGGCCAGTGATCCCCAGTTGCGGCAATTGGGGCGGACGCTCCTATCTGAACATGCACGAAAGCTTGGTCAAAAAGGTCCAGGCTAACCAAGGTCCCTGCGATGTGCTGCTGGTCGGCGACAGCATCACCATCCAATGGGAATCCGATCTTAAAAAGAACAACAATTGGGCAGCCCAATTTCCCCAATATAAGGGCGTCAATATTGGCATCGGTGGGGACAAAACCCAAAATATCCTCTGGCGCCTGGATCATGGCGGTGTCGACGGACTTGAGCCACGGTGCATTCTGCTCATGATCGGCAACAATAACATGTTCTTCACCGGTGAAACCGGGATTGAAGCCGCCGCATTGGGCATTAAAGCCTGCGTCGATCGTCTTCGGGAGCAATTTCCCAAAACCCCGCTCATTTTGGCCAAGATTTTGCCCTGCCATGCACCGGGAAACAAGTTCTATGAGGACATCAAGCTGACCAATACCGCGCTTAATGCCTTGAAGTTGGATGCGGATCCCCTCGTTCAGATCCTCGATATTGGTAATGACTTCCTGAACGCAGACGGCACCATTAAAGCAGAACTCTTCGCCGATGACCGGATCCATCCCAATAAGGCTGGCTATGCCGTCTATGCCACCAAATTGCGGCCTGTTCTGGAAAAAATCTTAGGAAAGGTCGATGTCCCTGCGAATCCCTAACGGTTGATGTCATGGCGCATGGCAAGTGAGCCACATTTGCATTGCGCCATGATGTTGAGGGAGTTCATGGGCATGGATTCAATTGGTAAGTTCATGATCGTATTGTTCATGGGGATCGCGACCCTCAACTGACCCGGCTTCCTTTGCTTGGTATCGTTCATGTTACCATGCCGACCATAGACCGAGGATACGGTCATGCGTAATCACGGTGCCACCTGTCGAAACGAGCTTCTCCCAAAAATCGCCCCATGCGGGAATGGCTGACCCACCAGATTTTATCTCTCCTCGATTAGGGCCACTGATGTAGCCAACGCGAATCAGACCGTGCAATTGATTCAAGTGCAACCTAAAGTCATATAATGGCCGTCCTAGTAACGAGGTTGGACGACGACCCTGGACTAATAGAAAATTCTAGGGTATCATGGTGATGAATTAGGTGCATCCATGCCCATGTCATCCTCCCGCCAGCATGACTACCGTCATTCCACCTCATTTCATTCTGTAACCTCTTACGAAATCACCCCCCCCATGGGCAAACGACCGCCCAGGGGCGTTGACTTGGCTACGTCTCGCTGGACGTGCGCGCATGTTCTCCGTCATGAGGATATCGCGCGAGCACCTCCGGGGATATCCTCCACCTTCGTCAGCACGACCCCGAATGGATTCCCCGCGAGGGAACCCTCCCTCCACCAGGTCCGACGGGCATTCACGCTCATCGAACTCCTGGTGGTGATCACCATCATCGCGATCTTGGCAGGTATGCTGCTGCCGGCCATTTCCCTGGTCAGACTCTCCGCTAAAAACACCGACTGCATGAACCGCCAACGTCAGGTTGGCATTATGATGGAAATCTACCTGCAAAACAATGAAGGTCAGTACCCCCATTATATTCTCAACGCAAGCCCTTATGACAGCTGGTACGAAGCGATCTCCGAATCAACACATACTTCTTCAACATCAAACTACGATCTCGGGAAAATGTTTTTATGTTCCGAAGATAGGCGGCCCTATAATTCCGCACTGATCATCGCCAATACCCTCAGCATTGGCTATAATAAAGACGGACTGGGCGGAGGGAATTCCGGTGCCGCGTACGGATCCAAGCCCGCCAACCACGCCAGCCTGGGACGCCAGGCGGAAACGGTGGTCGTGGGTGATATACGGGAAACCACCTATTATATTGGTTCATGGGTCGGAGATTCGCCACTGTATCCTCGCCATCGAAACGGGCTTTCCGCCAATTATCTCACCGCTGATTGGCGCGTCTCCAGCATCAAAGCCGCTTCAGCATTTAGCTCGACGCGCTTCTACCAAATCCCTGCCGCCGGTGGCCTGGGAGATCGGGCCGTCTCTCCCGCTAGCCCGAATTGGTGGGACCGGAGGCCATGAGCACCATCATGTCACGTCCGGTCTGGATCGCGGTCCTCATCGCCAGTATCCTGGGTAGCCTGGTGATCCTACGTCTGTTGCCGTCCGGCGCGATGAGCCCCTCACCCTTGGGCAATGCCCAGCTACCCGCCGCTCTCACCCAGGCGGCATTTACCAAGGACCACGAACTCCTCCCCGCGATCCATGCGGAGGCCCAACGCCGTCTGCTAGGCGCAGGACGGTATTTGGGGGATGTCAGCGACGTATTGCCACCTCCGCTTTTGCATCTCTATGTGATCATCTCCTATGAGCAGCTCATTCGTGCGCGGGTAGATCTCGCCCAGTTGCCGATCATGACGGCACCCCCTTCACCCATGCTGCCTCCTGTTGCAGCACTCGAGAAGGCCTATCTGGCCTTGAACGAGCCCATCATGGCGGATCTCGCCAAATCCCTGGCGGCGAATCCCAGCTCGCATCTGACCGGTCCATTCCTTGCGGCCATGGACAAGCCAGAGGTACTACGCCAGCGATTGGCATTCGCCCGCTCCCACCAGGAAGACTTGCTTCAGGAATAGCTCATCGGGCCTCACATTCCCTGTCCCGATGACCACGCCTGAAACCGCGCTGTTTGCCGTTTCATTTGCCAGTTGCAAATGGCCTCCAAATCGGCCACTGGGACGTCCGTATAGGGCATGTGGTGCAGGTAGCGGCCCGGCCCGAATTCTGGCGTCACCGTGACCTGCGCCAAACCACGGGCGCGCATGCGATCCCAGACGACGCTCCACCACCGGTCATGAGCTTCGACCTCGGGCAGGTATTCCGGAGCCCGAGGATCGGGCACCTGAGGTCCTTCCGCATAGCCGACCCGAGCATGCAGGTGCACCGTGTGGTCGGCCACCAGACGTAGCAACTCAGGATCCTCATTGAGAATGAGGCGTTCAGCGACGCACACCCAATGGCTAAAATCCGCCGTCAGGCGAATACTCGGCACTTCCAAGAGAATGTCCCGCGTGGCCCAGGGCGAGAAAAGCGGCCGACCACGGTGGGTTTCATGGCATATCGCCACCTCGTGGTCGGCTTCGATGCGGCAGACTTCCTGGTAGAATCGCACCGCATCAGCCCGGCTCCAGGCATCTCGACCGCTGTGGACATTGATCAGCAATGGATCGAAATGCTGGGCCGTGCTGACAATCTCTTGATAACTTGCGAGGTGTTCGTCGACGGTGTTTCCTTCGGTAAACAATTGTGGCACGATCGCCAAGCCGTGGTCAGCACTAAGCCGCTTCAAGCGGAGCCCTTCCGCATCCCCCAGCCATTGCACCGGAATTTCGATAGCCGTGTATCCCTGGGTGGAAAAACGGGGGAAGGCGGTCTCCCAGGAGTCGGTGACACCCCAGAGGTGACGGGTTGGAATCAGCTTCATGCCCAGCTCCGATCCCACAGAACGGGATTGAGCGGCGAGGCCGCCAAGCCACCAGGAACACAGCCCGGCATCCAGTTCGCGAGATCATTGACATGGAACGAGCTGCGAGGCTCGGCCACCGTGGCATCGCCATCATGGTAGATGACGGTCATGACATGGCGAATCCGGTCCGTCCGGTTCGCCCCGGCGCGATGGAACGTCCAACCGGCATGGAAGCTGACCTCCCCCACATCAAATGGGGTCTCATTCACCGGACAGTCTTTGATGGTGAGGCCAATTTCCCGTTCGGATTCATCCGAGATGGCGAGATGGCGACCCGACAAGATGCGCTGGCTGCCTGCAGCGAAGGCCAGGGGCCCCATCTCGGCCGGGACCGCCTGGAGCGGTACCCAAGCGGTAACGGTCCGATCCGTCGCTAGTGGCCAATAATGTTGATCCGCATGCCAGGGAGTAAGGCCCCCGCCGGCTTCCTTGCAGAGGGCCTGGTCATGATACAGGCGCACCCGGTCACATCCCATCAACTCGGCGGCCAGCCGGGCCAGGCGGCGCGAGCGCGTGAATTCCTCGATGACCGCCGAGGTCCGCCAGAGGTTTTCGAGCTGCAGAAATGCCTTACCATAGGTGGTGCGCTCGCTCAGGGGCGGGGCCTGTCGAGCGAACTCCTCGACTTTGGCGACAATCGCTTGCCGATAATGGGCAATGGTCGAAGCATCGAAGACCTCTTTGAGCTTAATGAAGCCGGCGGTCTGGAATTGTGCAATGGCCTCGGTGGACAGCGTGTAGGGAAGATCCAGCAGGGTGGGGGCAGGACGCGGGTGGCTCATGCGACCAAGCTGCCACCGCCCAGGCTAAGCTCTTCCTGGTTGGCACCCAAAACTCCGCATTCGGTGACTTATTGATCGTATGAAATCATGAAAAGGATGCCGAAATGCTCTCCCGACGTCGCACTCCGCAGGAAGAGTTGATTCCCGCCCCCGGTGGAGCTTCGTTTTTTGCCATCCGTCGGCGGGCCAGTCACTGGCCCTTCACGTGGCATCAACATGCGGCCTGTGAACTCACCTGGATTGTACGCGGGCACGGCCGTCGCCATGTGGGAGCATCCGTTGAGCCCTTTTCAGCTGGGGATCTGATCCTCTTGGGGCCACGGCTTCCCCACACCTGGGTATCGGAACCTCAACCAGGAACCACGGCGGAAGCCATCGTCATCCAGTTCACCA
>CAIUVD010000263.1 GCA_903902515.1 uncultured Planctomycetota bacterium
GGCTCGCTGGGGCTCATCCAATGATACGACAGTCAGTTCAGATACTTCTGCGGACTATTTCTTGTCGTACCAATTTGAGGGCCAGACAAGCTTTACAGGTTTCGAGTTTACCCCGTCTCCCTGGCCCGAGGGATCCCGTTTGATCATTCCGATGCCGGCCGGCGTAAGTTATATCGACATTAAAGTCAATATTTCGGTCGACGTGAATGGAGTTGATGACCAGCGGCCGGAAGGGCGTGAAACCATCCGCCCGGTGATTGAAGCCAGTTCAGATTTTATCCTGGGGTCGCCTTACGCCGGTGAGTTGATTATCGCCGACGATGATGCCCAGTTGACGATCAAGGTCTCGCGCCACGCTGGAGAGCCAAGCTCCTCCGGGGTGTTCGAAGTGGAGGCGAAGACTCCATTTCCTGTCGGAATTGACGTGGATGTACCGTATGTCATCGCGGGCACTGCCACGCCTTTCATCTCGGGCACTGCCACGCCACTGGGCGACTACTCGGCCTTGTCCGGAACGCTGCATTTCAAGGGTGGTTCCAAAACGGCAGATATTGAGGTTAAGCCGGTGTTTGAATTAACGAACATTCCCGAGGGAACGGAAACCGTTGTGCTCACCTTGAAGGAATCTTTGGATTATGCGATCAGCGGAACTACCACCGCAACCCTCACTTTGGCGGATTTGATTGCTGTTGTAGGTATTTCAGCTGGAGCAACCGTGCCTGCCGAGGGAAGTCCGGATGATGGCACCTTTACCATTACGGCAGTACGTTCCGCTACGAGTGGCACCAGTACTAACCAGGAAGGATTCGCCGTTAGCTACAAAATTACGGGTTCAGCCAGAAACGGTCAGGATTATCTCACCTTGGGGGCCATTGAGTTTCCGACGGGTGGCAATTCAGTTTCACTCGTGATCACGCCGAACGATGATGTGTTGGCGGAGGGCGATGAAACGGTCACCGTCACGCTTGCTGACGGCCCTGGTTACATGATCGATCCCTTGGCGGGAGCGGCGACCTTGACGCTCCTTGATGATGAGCCGTTGCTTTCGATTACCGGAACCACCAATGGCCAGGAAGGGGTGAGCTCAGCCGTCTACACCGTGTCCTATTCTGGCACGCTCAAGGGAACCGTAACGGTGAGCTATGAGATCGCCACTACTAGCGTGGCCAAGGAATTAGACGTCACCGTATCTGGCACGGTGAATATCAATGCTGGTGAGCGTACGGCATTAATTACAGTGCCGGTCCTTGATGACGCCATCTTAGAAGGCAACGAGACTTTGACTTTGAGCTTGAAGACCTCGGCGGATTACCGGATTAATGAGAGCGGTGCATCTGCGTCGGTAACGATCCTCGATAACGAGCCGACGGTTTCGATCACGGCTTCTGTACCAGATGCGGCGGAGGGTGGGGCCACGGGTGTCTTCCTCATCTCCTTGAGTGCCGCTCAGGCGGCACCCATTACGGTATCTTACGTCGTTACCGGGACGGCTAGTTCTGGAAACGATTTCGGCAGTCTGGGTTCGTCCATCATCTTCACTCCTGGAGTGCTCAGTCGGACGCTTTCTGTGGTGCCAACGGATGATTCTAGCGTTGAAAATCTCGAAACGGTCAGGATCACCCTGACATCTTCCACGGCCTATGCGATTGCTGGAACCGGCGTGGCGCAGGTGGCCATTGCCGACAATGACACGTCGTCGGGCGATTCCGGTGGCGGGGGGACTCCGACACCCAATCCGGATTCCCTGGCAGATTCAGGTTCCGGTGACTCCGGGGGATGTGGTGCCGGTGGTGGTCTTGGCCTCCTCTTGGCAGGATTCGCCATGGTCGCTCTCCGTCGTCGTCGTCGAGACTGAGTAATCGGCATGTGCCACAGCCGCCCGGGGGTAACCCCGGGCGGCTTTCTTTTTGGTGGTGAGAGAATTGAATCCTGACATGTCCCGATGCCGCCACTTCTGCGTCCCCACCCTTCTCATTTTGGCGACGACCCTGGTGTCGGCAGAGCCGACGGATCTCCAACGGATGGTGCAGGATCTGAGCCTGCGCAGCGGACCCGTGCGTAGTCAGGTCTTACTGCGTCTCGATCATGAAACCCGGGCCTTTCTTGGTCAGGTCCGTAGCGCGGCCGCAGTGGGTAAAATCATCCCCGACACGACCGCTCGTTTGCGCAGTTTGGTCGATCGCATGGTGGTTTTAGAGAACCTTCCGGGTTTGCCCGTCGCGGAGCAGCGGCAGCTGGATGCCCTGCGGGAGGATCTTGAGGGAACCGTCCAGGCTCTAGCGCTGATGGATCCTTCCTTCGCCTCGCCTGAAGCCCCGCGCAAGACTCCTGAAGTGGCACGCGCGCCCGAAGTGGTCGACGTGCCGGTGACGGCGCCGGCGGCGGAATTGGCTGTGCCGGTTCAGCCCCCGGTCCCGGCGGAGCCACTCGCGGAAACTCTCCCATCGACGGTGTCGATGCCCACTACGGAGCCAGCCGTCCCTGAAGCACCGGCGGTTCCTTCGATGCCAGATGCGACCACCGTGGCGGTGGAGCCTGCGACTCCCTCCCTCCTGGTTGAGGCTCCCGCGCCCGAGTCCGGAGTGCCTGCCCCGGAGCCGGTGGTTTCTCCGCTGAATCCTGCTGAAGTTCCCGTGCCCGCCGTGGAATCACCAGCGGATTCCGCGACTCCAGCGATCACGGAAGGGCAGGCCGTGCCGGTTGAGGTGCCGTCAGTTACGGGAGAGGTTCCTGTCCTGGCAATGCCACCCGCGTCGGAAGTTGCTCCTGCCATTGATGGGAACTCTTCCCCCTCAGGAGAGCCCGTTCCCACCATGGAAGCGGTTCCGACTCCGTCCGAGATCGTGCCGGTTCTGGAGGTTCCAGCGGACCCGTTGCCTGCCGCATCGCCCACAGAAGTCACGCCGGCGCCCTGATCTCCTGGTTTTTAGGCCATTTCTACGGCCGGTTTCGGGTCTCCCCGTTTCCGGCCGTTCCCTTTTTTAACCTGCTGTATTCTTGACTCCCATGACACGCATTGTGGTCGGAATGAGCGGTGGTGTGGATTCCAGCCTGACCGCTTGGTTGGTGCATGAGCGGGGCGATGAAGTGGTGGGGATCACCATGAAGCTATGGCCCTGTGCTGAGGAAGATGGTGGTTTTACGCGGGAGGATGCCTGTTGTTCACCGACCGAGACCGTCGATGCCCGGGCGGTGGCTCGTGCTCGGGGCATCCCCCATTACGTCATCGACATGGAGCAGGAGTTCCGTCAGGGAGTCGTGGCCGGATTCCTGGCGGGGTATCAGGCGGGCGAAACCCCGAATCCCTGTATCCGTTGCAATGAAAAGGTGAAATTCGGGGCCCTGTGGTCCCATGCCCGGTCCTTAGGAGCCTCGCGGGTGGCCACGGGCCATTACGCGCGGGTCGCCCAGGTGTTCGATCGTCACGTCCTTCGCACGGCCGTCGATTCCGGGAAGGATCAGACCTATTTCCTCTTTAGTCTCACCCAGGATCAGTTGGCGGCCGCGGATTTTCCGGTGGGGGGAATGACCAAGGACCAGGTGCGTGAGGCCGCCCGCGTGCGGAACCTGGTCACGGCGGACAAGCATGAATCCCAGGACATCTGCTTTGTTGGGACCGGCGGTACCGAGGCGTTTTTACGGTCGGAGATTCCTGACGCCTTCCGCCCTGGGGACATCTGTTTGGAAAACGGCCAGCGACTGGGCCGTCACGAGGGCTTGGCAGCGTATACAATTGGGCAACGGAAGGGTTTGGGCATTGCTTGGCATGAGCCCTTGTTCGTGACCCGACTCGATCTGGCTTCCAATACGGTCGTTCTTGGACCACGAGCCAGTCTGCTGACCACGACGATCCGTCTCAGGGATCCGACCTGGCATCTTGGAGAGCCACCTTCGGAAGACGTTCTGGTCCGCGTACGTCATCGCGGGACGCCGATTCGCGCTCGGATCGTCAACGATGGCCTGGGCGTTGAGTTGTCGGAGCCGACTGCCAGGCCAAGTGCGGGTCAGGCCTGTGTGGTCTACGACCAGCGTATGGAATTGTGTCTTGGCGGCGGGTGGGTGGCTCCTCGCGGTTGACGTTTCCCGCCTTGCCGTGGGCAGGGTCTCCCCCAGCATATCCGATGTGACTGACTGGCTCCGCCTCCTTCGTGCATCGGGTTTCGCGACCATTGCCAGCAACCTCCTGGCGGCTTCGGCCTTGGCCTTCTATGCGGGCGAGGGCAATAATGTGGTGTGGTTCCTGGCCCGGCTGTGGCACAATGGCTGGAGCTGTTTGTGGGTTCCGCTCACCAGCGCCCTCCTTTTTGCGGCAGGCATGGTCTGGAATGATTTGGTAGATGTCGACCGCGACCGCCGTGCCGAGCGGTACCACCGGCCCTTGGCTGGGGGTGCCATTGGTCTAGTACCGGCCTATATCGTCGGCGTTTTACTGGTCATCGGAGCCATGCTGTCGGCCCTGATGGTGGATCGCGTTCACTATTATGGATTGCTGCTGGCAGGTATCGTCCTGATTCTGTCGTTGCTCTATAATTTGGTGGCGAAGACCATTCCCTGGCTGGGAGCCCTGGTCATGGGGTCGGTGCGTGCGAGCCACGCGGTTTTTGCCGTCCTGCTCATTGGTGCGGACCATGTGGAGGCCGCATTGCTGGGGTCGAGCACTCCGGGTCTGCGAAGTTTTCTCGTCTATCCCTTGGTGATTTTCCTGTGGACCGTCGGCTTGACCCTGGCCGGAGAACTTGAGGACCCGGACCGTCGGGGGACGCGCCTGGAATTCCTGGCCGCCGGGGCATTTCTCGCCCTGGCCCTGGGAATGGCCGTGGTCCATCTGCTTGGCGCACCATGGCTTCACCTCCATCGCTTTGCCCCGGTGGCGGCGTTGCTGGGTTTGGCGGTGGTAGGGTGGTGTGCGTGGCGGGTCTTCATCCCCTGGTGGAAGGCCCTTCGTGCGGCCCGCTGCCAAGGAGCGGGTTCCACGGTGGTGGCCGGCCTTGGGGGGATCATCCTGCTGGATGCGGTGTTGGCCGCTTCGGCCCATCCCGTGCTCGGTTTGCTTACCCTCGCCTTGTTCCCGGTTTTCCTGGTCTTCTCCCGTCTTGTACGGATGGGCTGATAGGTTCCTGTGGCAGATCCCATCCCGACCCGGATTGGCCCCTATCGCATCCTCGGGCAATTGGGTTCCGGTGGCATGGCCACCGTTTATCGCGCCATCCAGGAGCCCCTAGATCGGGAAGTGGCCCTCAAGCTCGTGTCGCCGCAATTGGCGATGGAGGGGAGCTTCCGTGACCGGTTCCTGGCCGAGGCCCGGACCATGGCCAAGCTCGGCACCCCGTTTGTCGTCACCTGCTATGACGCGGGTGAGGCCGATGGCCGGCTGTACATGGCCCTTGAGCTGGCGACCGGCGGCGACCTCCTGGGGTTGCTGGCTCGCAAGGGCGGGCGTCTGCCGGAACCCCTGGCCCTGGGCTTGATCCGGGACTCCCTGGTTGGCCTGGAAGCCCTGGAATCCGCCGGGCTGATCCACCGCGACCTGAAGCCGGCCAACATCTTCGTGGCCGAGGATGGCCGGGCGAAATTGGCAGACTTGGGCTTGGCCCGCTCCACCGGTGGAGACCGGGAAACCATGGCGGGGATGGTCATGGGCACCCCAGCCTACATCAGTCCCGAACAGGCCCGGGGTGAGTCCGACCTCGATATCCGGTCAGATCTTTTCTCCCTCGGCGCGACCTTGTTCCACCTCGTCACGGGGGGCACCGTGTGGGTCGCGGACGGTCCGATGGCGACCCTGGTCCGGGTGCTTCATGATCCGGTGCCGGATCCGCGCACCCGACGCCCGGACCTGTCGGAGGGCATCAGCCAACTCATTTTGCGGTTCATGGAAAAGGACCGCAACCGCCGCCCGCCCTCGGCCCGGGCGGCTCGGGATCTGGTGGAGATCCTCCTGACCGCCCGGCCCGGGGTGACCTCGGCCACGGTCCTGCGGCCCACGCCGCTTCCCGGGACCACCACGGCAGCCGGGCCCGCGCCGACCCTGCCTGAGGTCCCCTTAGCTCCGACCACGCCCCTCGGCATTCCGGCGGGCACGCTGCAGATCAACCCCGCCCAGTTGGCGGCCTTGACCAAGCGTATCGTCCTCGATCGCGATGGCCTTCGGGCGGCCCTGGCCTTGGCCCCTGGTGCCAGTTTTCCTCGGGGACTTTTGGACCAATTGCTGGCGGCGGCCGGCGTCACCTATGGCCTGATCGAGGCCAATCTGACGGCCTCGGGCCGGCCGGCAGACCTCCCCCGGCGGATTGTCCTGGCCCAGGGAGATCCGCCGACCCCCGATTGTGCCGGTCGGACGGTCCGGGGCGAAAAACTGCCTCCCTGTGTCGATCGGATGGTCGTTCGGATCGCCGATGATCGCTTGCAGGCGGCGGTGTTGTTTCGTCCGGCTGATCCGCCGTCGGCGGCCGAGGTTCGGGCCGCGCTCACGGCGGTCGGCGTGGTGTATGGGCTGGATCCGGCGGTCATCGACCGCTTCCCCCAGGGTCCGCGCAGTGGCAAGGCGGTAGTTGCCCGGGGCCGAAAGGCGACGTCCACGATTTTACCGGGCTTTGTGCTGCCCTCGGCCGACCAGGGCCCGACGGAGGACGGGTGCCCCTCCTTGGCCCAGGTCACTGCGGGCCAGGTGGTCGCCCGTTGGCAGGACGGTCTTCCTGGGACGTCGGGCACCTCGGTTGATGGCCAGGACATACCCGCCGAAGCGATGGTGGATCGTGGGCCGGAAGAATTGGTCGGGGTGGGCGTGGAACTCGCCCGGAACCGGGATGGCGACCTCGTCTTGCGCTCGACCCGGGCTGGCGTGGTGCAACTCCAGCCGGACGGCGTGGTGCGGGTGGTCGGCGTGGTGGAAGTGCCCGGGGATCTTGGCCCCGATGACCCACCCATCGAGACCGGCGATCTGGTGATCGTGCGCGGCAGCGTCCTTCCGGGGGCCCGGATCACGACCACCAGCGATGTGGTCATCCAGGGCGATCTGCATGATGCCGTGATCACGGCTGGCGGTCATGTTGATGTCAGCGGCACGATCGGGCCCGGCGATGATTTGCGGGCTTCGGGCACCGTGATCGCGGGAGCGGTGGACGGCCGGCGCATCCTGGCGGGCAACATCCGCGTCAACGGCACCTTGCGCAACAGCCAATTGGTGGCGACGGGCGATGTCGTCGCCGAGGCGGTGGTGGGTGGCTTGGTCAGTGCTGGTGGCAACATCCGGGTCCGCCAGGTCGGCGATGAGACCGGGGTGCCGACGGTTCTGTGGGCCGGACATCACGACAGTCTGGATCGCCGTAGCGACGAGTACCGGGAGGTGGAGAAGTCCCACCTTGAGGCCCGGGAAGCCCTGGTGAAACGTTCCCAAGGCTTGGCACGTACCGCCGAGGAACTCGGCATCCGCGAGCAGCGGTTGAATCTCCAACAGCATCAGATGCGTCCCGAGGTTGCCGAGGCCCTGCGCCGGGATCGGACGGCCTTGGATGCTGAGCGGGCCCAGTTGGCGGCGGATGCCGAACGGCAACGCCAGGCCCTCCTCAAGACCCGGGCGACCCGCGAACGACTGGATGAGGGGGCCTCCAAGGCCGGGATCACCATCGAACGCATCGCCTACGATGGCGCGACCCTGCGGACTGGTGATCGTGATCCCCTGGTTCTGGCGGATCCGCGCCTGCGCTTTAACGTCTAAACCTCATTTCCACCGCCCCTCGCTAAGGAACTCCATGTCCATCGCCGCCACGCCCGCCTGGAAAGCCCTCTCTGCCCATGCCGAGGAGGTTCGGAAGCATCACCTGCGCGACCTCCTGCCGGATGCCAAGCGTGCGACTGCCCTGACTGCCGAGTTTGATGGCATCGTCCTCGACCAGGCCCGGCAGAACGCCACCACCAAGACCCGGGGCCTGCTGATCGACCTGGCCAAGGCGGCCGGTCTCAAGGAACGCCTCGCGGCCATGGCCTCGGGCCACAAGATCAACACCACCGAAAACCGGGCGGTCCTTCATGTCGCCCTGCGGGCGGCCAAGGGCACCAAGATCGTGGTCGATGGCCAGGATGTGGTGCCCGCGGTTCTTAAGGTCCAGGCCGACATCAAAAAATTCAGTGATGCCGTGCGGACCGGGAAGTGGAAGGGCGCCACCGGTAAGAAGTTGACCGATGTGGTCGCGATCGGCATCGGCGGCAGTTACCTCGGCCCGGAATTTGTGTATGAGGCCCTGCGCACCGACCCCGCCTGCGCCAAGGCCTCGGCGGGCCGCCGCCTGCGATTCCTGGCCAACGTCGATCCCATCGACGTCAGCCGGGCCCTGGAGGGTCTGAACCCCGCCACCACCCTGGTGGTGGTCATCAGCAAGACCTTCACCACTGCCGAAACCATGCTCAACGCCCGCACCGTGCGCGCCTGGCTGGTGAAGTCCCTCGGCGCCAAGGCCGTGGCCAAGCACATGGTCGCCGTCAGCACCAACCTCAAGGATGTCGAAGCCTTCGGCATCGACCCGAAGAACGCCTTCGGCTTCTGGGACTGGGTGGGCGGTCGTTATAGCGTGTGCTCCGCCGTCGGCCTCCTGCCCCTGGCCCTCCAGTTCGGCTGGAAGCCCGTGGACCAGTTCCTGGCCGGGGCCCGCAGCATCGACGACCATCTGCAGTCGGCTCCGTTTGAGAAGAACCTGCCGGTCCTGATGGGCCTGTTCGGGGTGTGGAACTCGTCCTTCCTGGGCCATTCCACCCGCGCCCTGTTGCCCTACTGCCAGGCCCTCCTCAAGTTGGCGCCCCACATCCAGCAGGTCGACATGGAATCGAACGGCAAGCGGGTGGCCCTCGACGGCTCCGTCCTGCCCTTCGAGGCCGGCGAAATCGACTTCGGCGAACCGGGCACCAACGGCCAGCACTCCTTCTACCAGTTGGTCCACCAGGGCCGGGTGGTGCCGGCGGATTTCATCGGCTTTCGCCAGAGTCAGCAGCCGGTGAAGGTCAAGGGCGACGTGGTCAGCAACCACGACGAACTGATGTCCAACTTCTTTGCCCAGCCCGATGCCCTGGCCTACGGCAAGACCACCGCCGAACTGACCAAGGAGGGGGTCCCGACGGCCCTCATCCCCCACAAGGAATTCCCGGGCAACCGCCCGTCCAACGTCCTGCTGTTGGAGAAGCTCACCCCCAAGACCACCGGCCAGTTGCTGGCGCTCTATGAGCACCGCACGGCCGTCCAGGGCTTCATCTGGGGCATCAATAGCTTCGACCAGTGGGGCGTTGAACTGGGCAAGGTCCTGGCCAAGCAGGTCCGCACCCAGTTGGCCGGCTCCCGGGGCAAGGCCAAGGCCCCCGTGGCCGGTTTCAACCCGGCCACCGCTGCTCTGCTGGAACGTTATCTCAAATGATCCGCGTTCTCGTGTGTCTGCTCCTGGTCCTGGGCCTGTCGGCCGAGGACCGGGTGTGGGTCGGCATTTACGTTGCCGAACTTGGAGAGGAGGGGACGTCGCAAGTCTTCTACCTGATGGGCCAGGTCGGGTCGGAGGATCTGGCGGCGGTTGAGTCGGGGCGCAGGAATAAGGGATTAC
>CAIUVD010000264.1 GCA_903902515.1 uncultured Planctomycetota bacterium
CTGGGGCCGACCACCGCCGAACACCTCCGCCGCCAAGGTTGGCAGGTCGGCCACCCCCAGGTGCCCACCTGGGACGGCGGCCCCACCACACCGTGGCTTGATGACGGCGTCATCGCCGTCATCGCCCGCCAATCGGCACCCCAGCACCGGCGCATCGTCCATCCGGTCGCCGATGGTCTCTTGGCCGAGGCCCTCGTCACCGACGACCAGGGGACGATCGTCGCCACCTATCGCATTCCCATCGACCGTTCCCTCCCCGCAGGGCCCAGGCCCACCATCGCCGCCGCGCCCGTGGTGCCCGATGGCCACGCACCCTCCCAAAGCTGTGCCGCCTGCCATCCCGCCGAAACCGCCGCGTGGAAGGCCAGCCGCCACGCCCACGCCTGGGACAGCCTCGCCCCGGGCGACCGCACCACGGAATGCGCCGCCTGCCACGTCACCCCCACGGGGCCCGCCACCGTCAGCAGCCACGTTCATTGCCAAGCCTGCCACCAGGGCGCCGACGCCCACGCCGCCCGGCCCGCCGTCCAACGGACCACCGGCCTCAAGGACTGCCGCTCCTGCCACGACACCGCCCACCACCCGGAATTCGATCCCCTGGGGGCGTGGTTCAAGATCCAGCATGGCAAGGCCGTGGGGGCTGAGAAACGGTGAGATGATAGAGTGGCGGCATGTCTCCTTCGCGTCCCCAGCCGGATTCGCTGAGGACACCAAACACTATTTTTCTGAGAAAGACAAGCTTGTCAGGCGGCCTAGCACCCAAGAGATCGGGCCTGCTAACCAGGACGATGAGGCGATCGGCTACGCCGTGTGACCGTGCTGGGCGAGGATGGCCCGAACACTGATTACCAGATTCGGCAGATCCGTCTTCAAGACACGGAAGACCGTCGTGTTGTCCACGCCGCCGTAATCGTGAACCAGCCGATGGCGCATGGCTGCAATGAGTGGCCATGGCACCGTGGGATGAGCAGCCTGGAAGGGCTTACTCAACTTAAACACCGCTTCGCCCACAACCGCAAGGCAACGAACGGCACTGTCATAGGTCTTGTCATCAGCAACAAATCCAGCCAGATCAAGGCTGCCAAGATGCCGGATGGCCCTTTCTCCATAGGCGATGATGTCGCCCAGCCGACCGGCATCAGCGGCATCAAGCGGCATGGACATAGAGTCGTTCCGTCGTGGCCAGGATGCTCTGACGCTTGATCGGGTTAGGGGACTGTTCGATGGATGCTCTCGTAAAGAGATCCACGGGATGCCCGAAAAGGGATTCCAGATCCAAGGCCATACCGAAGAACTCCAACCCCGGCGTCTGGCCCTCCTCAAACGTCACCAGCAAGTCCACATCACTGTCAGGCCGAGCCGTGCCCTTGGCGCGGGAACCAAAGAGTTCCAACTTGGCGACGTGATAACGTCGGCAGAGATCGGCGAGCCGCCCGGCATCAACGGGAAATCCTAGGGGCATGGAGGAATTCTAGCGCGTCTCCACAGGACGGGAACGGACAAGCCACAGGGCATGACACCAGGGGAAAGGACTGGGCGAATCATGCCGGGGACCCTGACGAAGAGCACACCAAGACGGCAGGCAGGGCGCTCGATGCATCCAGCGGCGGGGCGATGAAAGGGACTCGGCCACGAGACCGACATGAAAAAGACTAGTCAGAGTGGTCGGCTCCTTGGGGCCTCTCGTGAAGATCCCGGCATGGATCGTTTTTAAGATGGTGTGTCCCCTTTGTGTCCCCTTTGTTGGCATGGCAGTGCCATGTCGAGCGTCGCGCAACGATGGAGATGGGCCGCAACTGCGGCTTTAATGGCCTCCATGACGCCGGAATGGGGTTCGCTACGATGTCTATTCACGGGTGCGCCGAACTCGCTTTATAAGAGTCACACCCGCCAATATCGCCATTCCCAGTCCTCCCAATCCACCAGCACCACAACCACTGAC
>CAIUVD010000265.1 GCA_903902515.1 uncultured Planctomycetota bacterium
CGATCAAGGACAATGGGAGACTGCTGGGCACCCCCCATCGAGTCGTTAGAGTTAAAGCCGATTCACTGAGGGTTTTGGCAAAGCTCTTTGACGGAAATCCACTCAGATTTGATCAGTCAAAGCTCCCATTTATTCATTCCACATATGACCTGAGAACACTTGAAGCCCTGTCCATTGCGGAGCCAAAACTTGAGCGTTCTTGGAGTTCAATATTCCCAACTGATATGTTTGATGAGACGCGATGCGCCTCTGCTGGTATTATAACGAAATCAGACAATCCTACTTATGCGCCAGAGGACATGCTCGATTTTGTTTATAGCGGACCACACATCTCACATCAGTGCCCACTGTTTAAATCACCAAGAACTACATGCGTGACAAGCTCTCATTACGACGAGATTGACTTAACCTCAATTGATGAAAAATATATATCAAAATCAATTTTCAGACCTGGTAATAAAGACGGAGATTTAATTTCTTTCAAACAGGCCATCCCAAAGATCGGCAAGGAAAAAATTCCGGTAACTTCCTATTATCGCGTTGCCTGTCGGCGTAGGGGCCAGCCTGTAAATGAAAGGACAATGACCGCTTGCGTTATACCACCTGGGCCTTCCCATATCAAATCAGTTCTCACGCTGACATTTCTTGACAACAAGACGACACTCCGTGTTGCTTCATTTCTTTCTTCGTTGCCAATTGACTATCTCGTGCGATCAACCGGACGAAACGATTTTTACGAAGAGTTCTTTAAGATTATTCCAATTGTCATCTTCCCACTAGATAAACAAATTGTAAATCGGTCGTTGCGGCTCAATTGCTTAACAAATCGGTATTCAGATCTCTGGCGCACAACAGTCGATAGATCAATTTTAGACGATTCGTTTTGCACAAATGATGAAAGGCTTTGCTTTGAGCACGAGCATTCCTGGGATTCACTGCCCGCGGAGCAATGGAATCACAAGTGTGCCATACGCTCTGATTTCGCCCGCCGCCAGGCCTTGCTAGAGATCGATGTCCTGGTTGCAATGGCTCTCGGACTGACCCTCGACGACCTGCTGACCATCTATCGAGTCCAGTTTCCAGTTATGCGCGGATACGAGCGCGAGGACCGCTTCGATGCCAAGGGTCGCCGCCTGCCGGGCACACACCGCAAATCCCAAGGGGGCACCGAAGTTCGCGTAGCACTAGCCACGCACGACGGCAAAAATCCGCTCACCGTAAGCTGGGATATCGACGACGGCCTCCAGCGTGTCACCAAGATCTTCCATCCACCTTTCACCCCTGTTGATCGCGAAACCGACTACGCCCAGGCGTGGCGGGTTTTCAGCGAACGCATGAAGACGGTATAGCAACATGGAGTTTACCCCGCGGACTACCGATTTGGTCGTTGAATACCGTAATGAGTCGTACGGCAAGTCAGAGCATAACTGGATCTATCAAAGGATCAAAAAACACGGCAGCGCCCGGATTAGCAAGTTTCTCTTCGTCACGGAGAATGACATCGCTGATGATAGCCTTACCGATGATCCTGACGGAGCCATACTCGTACGCGTAGCAGATGCGGATGGCGGTTACTGGAAGTTTCGGCGCGATGTTCTGGGCATCTCATTTGATCTGTATATCGAGCAAGGCCGCAAGCTTAAGCGCAACATGTTTGTGGCAGCAACAAACGTTCTGATTTCCCATCGTCTTGGCGAAATCGTCAAAGGTCCGGTGTATATTGGCGGCACCCACCCAGATGCGGTTCCCTTCAACATCTTCGTCAATATTATTCGAAAAATTCCAAACGCGACCGAGTTATCAAAATATGTACGGGCACGACTCTCGGCCATTCTCTGTGAACATGTCGACGTTGATACCTCTGCGGTAAAAACGTATCAAACCTACCTGAACAAGAAGCTCTCTACAGATAAATCGGTAACATTTGGTGTCCTGAAAACCGACGAGGCCGCCAAGCTTCGGTTTATCTATGATCGCTTGTCAGAAATGCTGGCGAGCGCAAACGGTTACTCAGAGGAGCAATGGCAAATCGAGCTATCGCCATTTATTCTCCTGCTGTTCCCCAAGTACATCGCAGCCGTCGGTAAACTGGCAATCAAAGACATCTGCGAACCTCCCCATGATCGACAGATCGACATCGCCTTGGTCGATGTCGACGGGAACATCGATATCCTGGAACTTAAGAAGCCCATGGATGACTCGCTCATGTCCTCCAGAACCTACCGAGATAATCATGTGCCGCTGCGCGAACTGTCTGGTGCCATCATGCAGGTTGAGAAATACATCCTCTACCTGCAGCGACAGGGTGTAGCAGGTGACAAGAAGATGACCGATCGGGTTTGCCAAAAACATCCCCAACTCTTGCCGCCCGGCTTGCGGCTATCCGTGACCAATCCCAAAGGGCTCATCATCATGGGCCGCACCAAGGGCCTGTCCAAAGCTCAGCAGGCGGATTTCGAGATCGTGAAGCGCAAGTACAAGAATCTCATCGATATTCTTTCCTACGACGACCTGCTCGACCGAGTTAAACGCCTTCTGTGGCGGTATGAGCCCGCCGTGTCGAGCCCGACGGGGCCTTGATGAGAATGCTCCTGCAGTCGGAAATTCACCGCCTATTAGCATGTTGGACGAAGAGTTTTTTTCTCTTTACGCAACATGATCGCAGCCATGATTCCACCCATGCGTCGGGCCACCGCCCGCCGCAATCAGGGGGCATGCATGATCCTTAACCTTCGTATTGGCAACTGGATGAGCTTCCGTGAGGAGGCCGAGTTCACCCTGCTGGCCAGCAGTGAGCGCCAGCATGGTGACCGGGTACCCCGTGTGGAAGCCCTACAAAAGCGGGTCCTCCCCATCGCCGCCATTTACGGCGGCAACGCCTCGGGGAAGACCAACCTCTTCCGCGCCCTGCATGCTCTGCAAACCCTGGTGGTGCAGGGCGTGGCCATCGACGCCCCCATCCGGGTCGAGCCTTTCCGTCTGGATGCCCAGGCGACCCAGGCGCCCTGCCGCTTCGCCATCGAGGTGCTGATCGACGAGCGGGTCTGGGACTACCGGGTTGCCTGCACCCGCCAGGCCATTGTGGAGGAGTCTCTGACCATCGTCACCCGCAGCAGCACCCGTACGCTGTTCACGCGAGAGGGCGATCGCATCACCCTGGGCGAGGGTATCGAGGGCGACCGCAACGGACTGGAGTTCTTCGCCAAAGGCACCCGCAGCAACCAGCTGTTCGTCACTAACTCCGTGTCACAGAAGGTCGAAGCCTTTCGTCCCTTCTACGATTGGATGCGCGACCAACTGGTGCTGATTGCGCCGGACTCTCGGTTTGCGCCCTTCGAGCAACTCATCGACCGCCAAGGTCCTTATCAGCACGTGATGCCTTCGGCCTTGGAACGACTCGATACCGGCATTGTCAACCTGGATAGTGAGCCGGTAGAACTGACATCGCTTGGGCTGCCCAAGCCGCTGATTGATGAGCTTGCTAGTAAGGTCAAGCCGAACGAAGCGGTGCGCCTGGTCCTGGGCGAAACCCAAGACCGCATCATTATTCGTCGTGACGGTCAAGGCGACCTGAAAGCGGAACGCCTCGTCAGTTTCCACCGCGGCAGTGATGGTGGGCAAGTCCGCTTTGACCTGCGCCATGAATCCGACGGGTCCCAGCGGGCGATCGACTTGCTGCCAGCCTTTATGACCTTGCAGAGTCGCCCGGTCACTTTGGTCATCGACGAACTCGACCGCAGTCTGCACACCCAACTGACACGATTGCTCATCACGGAGTTTCTGGGTACCTGCACCAAGACTACCCGCAGTCAGTTGCTGTTCACCACTCACGATGTGCAGTTGATGGACCAGCACCTGCTGCGCCGGGACGAGATGTGGTTGGTCGAGCGGGACCGCCATGGCGCCTCGTCGCTGGTGTCCTTCAGTGAGTTCAATGAGGACAACCGCTACGACAAGGACATCCGCAAGGCCTACCTGCAAGGACGCATGGGTGGGGTGCCGCACCTGCGGCCCTGGACAACGCCCGCCAGCCCAAACAGCGAGGCGAGGCCCTGATGCCGCGCCCTCCGCAGGGCTACGGACGCGAACGGCAGCGGGGCATCCGCCGCTTCCGGAGGCGCATCGTCATCGCCGCCGAGGGCACCGACAGCGAACCGGAATACTTCGATCTATTCCGGGGTGGCGACACCGTGGTACAGGTCACCTGCATCCGCGGCGGTGGCGCGCCGCGGCAGGTGTTACGCCAAATGCGCGATTACCTCGGGCAGAATCCGCTTGGCCCCGAAGATCAAGCGTGGTTGGTCACCGACCGGGATGCCTGGACCGATGAGCAACTGCGCGACCTGCATGCCTGGACGACCAAGGACCCCCGCCATCACTTCGCCCTGAGCAATCCCAAGTTCGAGTATTGGCTGCTGCTCCATTTCGAGGACGGCAACGGCATCGCCCATGCCCGCGAGGTGGACGAGCGCCTGCGCCGGCACCTGCCCCGCTTTGACAAGCACATTAGCGAGCGGGACTTTACCGAAGCCCGGATCACCGAGGCGGTGGCCAGGGCCGAACGCCGTGATCGTCCACCGACCACCACTTGGCCGCAGGCCGTGGGGACCACCGTGTACCGGATCATCAAGGCCATCCGCTCTGGTCAGCCCGAGCCTACCTGAGTATCCATGCTGCCTGCCACCATCGCCGCCGACATCCAGCGCCAGGTTCTGCATTACCTGGAGGCGACCTTCGAGTTCCGGGACCCGGAGGTGCAGGACGCATTGAACCGCTTCTTGCTCGATCCCCAGCGGGGCCTGTTTAAGGGGCCGTGGTTGCAGGTGCGTCGCCCCTATCGTCCGGCTTCATCGCCCTGGCAGAGCCCGTTCGGTTGCTCCATCGCCTTCCACCCCTTCAAGCATCAGGACTTGTCGTGGAAGCGGCTATTAAGTGCCGGTCGCACCCCCCAGCACACCCTGGTGACCACCGGCACGGGCTCGGGTAAGTCGGAGTGTTTCTTCTATCCCCTGTTGGACCACTGCCGGCGCATGAACAAGGCCGGGCAGAAGGGCATCAAGGCGATCATCCTGTATCCCATGAACGCCCTGGCGTCGGACCAGGTCGGGCGCCTCGCTAAAATCATCCATAAAGATGACCAGCTGAACGCCAAGGGCGCCAACATCCGCGTCGGTCTGTACACGGGCCGCTTCGATCCGACGAATCCCGGTGCCGGGGCCGAAGCCGGGGCCACCAAGCGCATGGGGCCGACCCACGGCATCACGAGCCGATCGGAACAACTGGCCAACCCGCCCGACATCCTGCTGACCAACTACAAAATGTTGGACTACCTGCTGATGCGGCCCGATGACCAGCCGCTGTGGCAGCACAATACGCCGGGGGTCCTGCAGTACCTCGTCTTGGATGAGCTGCACACCTACGACGGCGCCCAGGGTGCCGATGTGGCCTGTTTGCTGCGCCG
Source organism: uncultured Planctomycetota bacterium (assembly GCA_903902515.1). Taxonomy (GTDB): domain Bacteria; phylum Planctomycetota; class UBA11346; order UBA11346; family UBA11346; genus CAIUVD01. The sequence goes on from CAIUVD010000265.1 coordinate 5,462, forward strand.
CCTGAAGGAACGCCTGAGTTGCGCGCCGGGTTCGCTGTGCTGCGTCGGCACCAGCGCCACCATTGAGAGCGGCTCGGGACCCGCCTTGCATCACAAGTCCGAGGTCACCCCCGGCAAGGTCTCCGAGGGCGGAGAAACCTACCAGGCCCACGCCGGGGATGCCGCCGAAAGCGGTAAAGACCGCCTGGCCCGCTTTGCCCGCACCTTGTTCGAAGAAGACATCCAGTCGGATGCCGTGATCGGTGAGGACCGGGAAAGCGTGGCCGAGGTCGTACCCCAGGCCGATCCGCCGGACCAACCCCTTCCTGATCCCGCCGATTGCCAACCCCGGCCGGGCGAGGACGCCGTGGGCTACGCCTACCGCCAGGCGGCCCTATGGCAGGTGCCGGGAACAGGCGAGACCTGTCCGATCACCGAGGCGGATCGGGATATCTGGCGTGAGAATGTGGGCACCTGGCTGCGTCGCCAGGCGCTGTTTAAGAGCCTGTTGGAGGTCGTGGCCGAGGCTGAAGCGAACAACGAAGATCCGCTGCTGTGGGTGGATCTGCTCGATCGCCTGCGCGCCCGCGACTGGCGGTGCAAGGATCTGGCTGATCACCCAGCCCGCCATGCGGTGATGTGCAGTTTCCTGGCCCTGATAGCCCAGGCCCGGCGGGCAATTCCCTTGCGGGATGGCGGCACGATCCGGGTGCCCGTCGTACCAACCCAGATGCAGCTGTGGCTGCGGGAACTGCGACGACTAGGCCGGGTGGTCAGCGCCCCCGAGCACCCAGCCTTTGCTTGGCTGGACGAACCCATCCCTGGTCGCCGGCAATTGCCGGTCTTCCATTGTAGCGAATGCGGAGAATGCGGCTGGATGGCGCTTCATGATCCCGAGGGCGATAGCGCCCTCCAGGCCGCTAGCGTTAATGGCATTCGCTTGATCGATGATCCGAAGCGGATCTACGAGGGATGGTTTGGCCACAAGGGTCGCCGGAGCCCCCAAATCGTTTTGTTCAGCCCCTTGCGAGCCGAAGAGCAACGGGAGTCCCAGGAGGGTAGCCAGACCACCGCAACCTTCATTGATTGGTATTGTCACCCGGAGAGTCTGGTCCTGCGCCAGGATCGCGGTCGCTGCCCCGATACCGAGAAAAACGATGGCTTCCGGATACGCATCAGTGCCGAAGTCACCGGCGCCGTGCACAGACCTGACCAGGGCAACCATGCGGGAACCTTGGTGGGCGATCAGCGTTGCCCACATTGCAACAACGACATCGGCATTTTCTTCATCGGCAGTCAATCCGCGACTCTGTGCAGTGTGGCTATCGACGAGATGTTCGGCTCGCCGCTGAACGATGACCCCAAGCTGCTGGCGTTCACCGATAGCGTCCAGGATGCCAGCCATCGCGCCGGATTCTTCTCGGCTCGGACCTTCAACTTCACCTTCCGTACCGCCATCAACCAGGTGGTCAGCGAGGCTGGCAGTGCCGGGCTGCCCCTGCCAGAGATAGCGGACCGCATGTTGCGCTATTGGGCACAGCCTGGGCCAGGTCGGCCGGGTACGATGAAGCAGGCCCTTGCTTGCCTGTTACCGCCGGACCTAACCGACTTCGCCGACTGGCGTGCTTTCCGGGATGGCGCAACAGAAACGCCATCCAAGCGCCTGTACGATCTCTTGTGCCAGCGTCTGCAATGGGAGGCCGTCAGTGAATTCGGCGTGATGCAGCCCCATGGTCGCAGCCTTGAGCGTATGGGGGCCTGTACCCTCGCGTGGCGAGATGAGGTGATCCACAAGACCCTCGCCGACCTACGCGAGCGTATCGACGGCACGGCGGCCAGCCTTCGCAACACCGATGGACAGGCGTGGTCTCGCTGGCTGCTGGGCATTCTGTGGCGCTACCGACTGAAGGGGGCGTTGCATCACCCCTATTTGAACGACTGGGCACGCATCCACCTTTGGGGCAAGCATCGCCGGCGCGGCGATGGCCCGGATCCTGGTCGAGAGACCTATCCGTCGTTTGGACGCCATGTCCCCCGCCTGATCACCACCCATCCCGATAGCGATCATGAGCAACTGACGGCCACCAGCCGCGGGGGTCCTCCACCGTGGCCCGTGATTTGGACTCGCCGCGCACTAGGCAATGCGATGCTAGATGAGGCGACTATCAGTGATCTGCTGACGCGCCTTTTGGAAGTCGGCACCACCTGCGGCCTGTTTCAGCGTCTGCATCAGGATGGCCAGAAAGCTTGGTATAGCATTCATGACCAAGCCGCCGTGGTCACCCCTGAGTGCGTCCAGCTGCTGTGGGGGCGGGCCGATAAACCCATTGTCAGACCAATTGCCGAGGCCGCGATCTGGCTACAGGGTCCCAGCATCGACTACCACGCCCGCACGAGCACCTACCACTATCCCGACAAACCGTGGTCGGACCGGCAGCGCTATTATCAAATGCGGTACCAGAAGGGCTCGCTTCGCCGGGTGGTGGCGACCGAGCATACCGGCCTGCTGACCACCCAGGAACGCGAGGATACCGAAGCCCGCTTCAAGGCGGATCGCAGCTCACGGTATGCTGATGATCCCAATGTGCTGACCTGCACCAGTACGCTGGAGATGGGCATCGATATCGGCGACTTGTCGAGCACCATGTTGTGCAGCGTACCGCCTACGACGGCGAGTTATCTGCAACGCATCGGTCGTGCGGGCCGCACCACCGGTACGGCTCTGATTTTGTCCGTCGTCAATCAGCGACCCCATGACCTGTTCTTTTACGCCCGGCCACGCGAGTTGCTCAAGGGTCGCGTGCAGCCTCCGGGATGCTGGCTGGATGCGTCGGCGGTGCTGGTACGGCAATACCTGGGATTCTGTCTGGATACGGCGGTTCATTCCGGCGCGCTGGCAGTGCTGCCGGGGTCGGCAAAGGAACTGGCCGAGGACATGGACACCAAGAACGGCCATTTGCCGCGCTTCTTCACCTGGGTATCAGGCCAGGAAACGGTCTTAATTGATCGCTTCCTGCGTCGCTATACCCCGGCACAGGTTGGCGAGGAGGCTCGCGCCCGATTCTGCACCGAAGTAGAGACCCTGCGCATCAAGGAGCGGGTCCATCAGGCGGCCAAGACCTATGTGTTGCATCGCAAAGAGATCACCCTGGCCCAGGAACGTCTGAAAAGCACCCTCAAACAGTTGGGGCCAGACGAAGATCAGGCTCGACGCGAGGTTGAGCAGGAACTGCGCATCCTGCGTGGCCGCCTGACCAGCTTGGGCAAGGTGCGCAGCCTGGAGCTGCTGACTGACCATGGGCTGCTGCCCAACTATGCCTTCCCCGAGCGTGGCGTGAAGTTCCACGGGTCTGTGTACAACCGCTTCCGCACTGACGGCGACGAAATCGCCCCGATCGAACTGGTGCGTGGTGCCGGATCAGCGATCAAGGAACTGGCGCCGGGCAATCACTTCTACACCCACAGCCGTCATTTTGAGATCCAGCAAATTGGCATCGGCAGCGATGACCTGCCGATCATCGAGGACTGGGCGATCTGCGGCAATTGCGGCCATATGCGCTTGGTTGATGAACTTCGCCGACCGGATGCTAGCCCCGCCTGTCCGCAATGCGGCCACGATGGCGACAACCGGGCGCAGACCGACCTGGGCCAACAGCGCCGCTTCCTGGAATTCGCCCGTTCCCAGTCCCTGTCGTACATGGAGCAATACGACAGCCAGTCAGGGGACCGCAGCGAGGAACGCCAGCGCAGTTACTACCAGATGTTGCGGTCCTTCGATCAGACGAAGGACCGTGCTGGCGGTGCCGTCGTTAACGAGGCGGGACCCTTTGGCATCGAGTACCGGGCCAACCTGATCGTGCGCGAAGTAAATGCTGGCTACGGCGACCAGCAGGCGACGGTGGAGTTCGGCCAGAATCAGAAGGCTCCTGAAACAGGATTCCGCGTGTGTAAGCACTGCGGCGTGGTGGTCGGACCGGGTGAAGATCCGGGCAAGGTCAACCATCGCCGCAGCTGCCATGCCTGGCGGACTTGGCAGGCGGACAAGGCCAAGGGCAAAGGGTCCACGCCCTTCCAATGGGAGTCACTGTACCTCTACCGTGAGTTGCGTTCCGAGGCGATTCGCCTCCTCCTCCCGATGATCGATGATGAGGATCTCGCCACGGTGCAGGCTTGCCTGACCCTAGGCCTACGCCTGCGCTTCGAAGGTGATCCTGCGCATCTGCTGGTCGCGCCACAGGTCCTGCCGAATTCAGGCGGGGATATGAACTGTGCCCGGCATTACTTGGTGTTGATGGATGCCGTGCCCGGTGGAACCGGCTATCTGAAGGCGCTCTATGAGGAGCGTGATGCAATGGGCCGTCCCGCTGAGGGCATCGTCGCCGTGTTGCGTCTGGCTTTGGCGGCGCTGGAAGGCTGCTCCTGTCGTCGCTTGGCAGGCAACGCCGAGGACCCTGATGGTTGTTACCGCTGCATCCGCACCTACTCGCTGCAGTACGATGCGGACAAGATCAGCCGCGAACGTGGCATCATTGTGCTCAAGGACCTCATTACCTTCGCCGAGCGGCGCGTCGTCGCTGAAGAACTCGACTCCATCAAGACCGATGCTCTGTTTGGTAGTGTGCTGGAAAAGCGGGTCGTCGAGCGCCTTCGTGACTATGTTCTGGCTCAGCACGGTACCTGGGACGAGGCGTTGGTTGGTGGTAGCAAGGGGTTCCGGTTTCAGCTGCCGAATTCGGTATTCGCCTGGCGATTAGAGCTCCAGCCCATGCTCAATGAAGCCCAGGGCGTAACTATTGCCTCGAACCCTGACTTCATGCTGCGTTGCGATGATCCCAAGGTGAAGCCGGTGGCGATTTTCGCTGATGGTTTTGAGTTCCACTGCCGGCCACCGCACAACCTCCTACGAACTGATATTGGCAAGCGCCGTGCCATCTTGGCATCGGGCCAGTATCAGGTCTGGTCGCTATCTTGGGAGGATTTGCAGGAGACAGGGAAGGCCGACCCTTGGGTGGTTCCGCAGAAACTCGCCAGCCTCGTTGAGCAATACGCGAATGCTGCCCGTGCCAGAGGCATACCGGTGCCAGATCCCAAGCGTGCGTTGTCGAATGCCTTCCAGCAGTTGATCGCCTATATCGAATCGCCAACAACGGTGGGTTGGACGCATCTCGCCCAATTCACCGTCTTTCGACCGCTCAATACCTTGGCCGAAACGGGTGCCATGAGCGGATCAGCCTTCCTGGATGCTGCCGAGACCTGGGCCTCTGGGGCTGGTTTCGTCCGTCCAGAAAACACTGGAAATGACTGGGTGGCAGAGGATCGCTTCGTTCAGGCCAAGGGGGATTGCCTGATGGCCATCCCAATGGCGGATCTGTTAGCAAACAAGATGGCTGAGGTCCGCATCCTGGTACGCATTGACGATCAGGATGTGACGGTGACCGGAGCGAGTTTTCAGGACCGTTGGCGTCGATTCCACGCCATGTGCAATCTTTTCCAGTTCGCACCGGGGTTCCGCGTCTGGTCCACCAGCGAAGGAGCTGACGGGACTAAGCCGGCGCTCCCCATCGCGGCCCACAAGGCCCAGATTGATGCCGACTGGCAGACCGCTGTGTCCGATGCCGCCGGCGTAGCGAAGCCATGGCTGGAGGAATTGGCAGCTCTAGGCGTGCCCCCACCGCTGATCGAGCATTACCCTGATGGCATGGGCGACGAAATCTGCTGCGAGTGCGCCTGGCTTGATGAAACCGGGCGCGGACTGGCCTTGTTGGTCGGTGACCAAGCAACCTTTGCCGCCCGCTGGCAACAGGCCGGATGGAGCATCGCCACGGACGATGATGTAGTGGCCCAGGGAACCTCCTGGCTCGCCGAACGAATTTTAGCCACCGCGAAGGGAGCCTAATATGGCCCGCTTGATGATCCGCCGCGACCTGTTCAAGCAGATGTCCAAGCTGCCCGGCCGCATCTGCAAGGCGATCGGCGAACTGGTGGACAAGTTCCAATCAGATCCCACCAACCCACAGCTCTACTTCCACAGCGTCAAGGAGTCGATGCGGGACAGCAAGGTCCGGGGGGCGAAGCTACCCGACGGCTACCGTGCCATCATCATCGCCCCGGAGCAGGGTGACTCCTATCTACTGGTTCATGTCGATACGCATGATGAGGCCTATGCGTGGGCCAAGAATAAGCTGTTCGAGGTCCACGGCGGAACGGGTAACTTCCAGATCGTCGATGTACCGGAAATCGAGTCGGCGCAGGAACAAATCAAGCAGGTCCAGCCTGCGGCTAAGCCGGGTTATGCTCTAGCACGATTGGATGCGGATCAGTTGTTTGTCCTCGGTGTTCCGAAGCCGCTCATCCCTGCCATCAAAGCTATCGCTAGCGATGAGGAGTTTGAGGCGCTTAGTCAATACCTACCGCCGGATTGCCGTGAAGTTTTGACGGGTGTCGCTGCGGGCATGTCGCCCGATGACGCCATTGCGGCGTTTGTGGCCTCCGCCCCCGAGGCCAAGCCTCCCGTTGGTGGCGGTGACTTCACCGGCATGGAGTCCAGGCCGAGCTACGAATTCATCACCATTGATGGTGAACGTGAGTTGCTCGCCATCCTCAGTCGTCCGCTGGAGGAATGGCGTCTATTCCTGCACCCTAGCCAGCGTCGGTTGGTTAACTGGGACCGTCCGATGCCAATTTGCATCACCGGTGCTGCGGGGACGGGCAAGACCGTTTGCTTAATGCACCGCGCCGTGCGGCTGGCTCGACAGCTTCCCGAGGGCACGGATCGGGTGCTGTTCACCACCTTCACCCGCAACCTGTCCATCACAATTGCCGATCTGCTGAAGAGTCTCTGTCCCGACCGGTACCAACGCATCGAGATTACCAACCTGCACCGCTTGGCAGGCACCATCTGCAGCAACGCCGGCTGGAAAGGCCACATTGCCGATGAAGCGGAGATGCAAGAAGTCTGGTCCGATGTATGGGCTGATCCCACGATCACGGCCATGCCCCTGGATCGAGCCGAGGTTCGCCGTGAGTTTGAGGAAGTGGTCGACCCGAACGGCGTTCTGACCGAGGATGACTACCTGACGGTGGTTCGTACCGATCGCCCCCGCATTGGACGCAAGGAGCGGAAGCAACTCTGGCCGGTCTTCGCCGCCGTACGCCGACTTCTCGACAAGCGTAACCTCATGACCTTTGAAGGTTGCCTGACCCAAGCCCGGCAGGTGGTGGAGAAAAAACGCTACCGGACCTTCGCCCATGTCCTGGTCGACGAGGTGCAGGACTTCAGTCTAGAGGCTCTGCGACTCATCGCGGCCCTAGCGCCCATTCCGCAGCAGGGATCCGCCACGCCCACCATGAATGCCCTGACCCTTGCTGGCGATGGTCACCAGCGCATCTACCGCACCAAAGTCCCCATGCGGCGGGCGGGCATCGACATTGTGGGTCGCAGCCGGCGACTGGTAATCAACTACCGCACCACCGAGCAAATTCGAGATTACGCCCAGCGTATTCTTGCTGGTGTACCCATCGACGATCTTGACGACGGAACGACTTCGACGGTAGGTGATCACAGCCTGCGTAGCGGCCCAAAGCCGACGGTCATCCGGTGCGCCGACACGCAGGATGAAGCCAAGCGCATTGTCACCTGGATCCAGGGCCTGCTGAATCAGACTGATCCTGCCCTGCGCCTCGCCACCCACGAGATCTGTATTACCCCGGTGAAGGACAGCATCCTCGCCGCCCTTACCGCCGCTGGCATCGCTCGATACATCCTGCCTAACGATCAACCTGATCACGGCCAGGAACAGGGCATCCGTCTGGCATCCATGCACCGCATCAAGGGACTAGAATACCGAGCTATCATCATGGCCTGCGCTGATCCGGCGGATCCGATGAACAATCCGACCACTGCGTCATTACGGCAGCGCTGCGAGAGGTATGTAGCTGCCACGCGTGCCCGCGATCACCTTCTTGTTTGCATTAATGTGTAGATGCCATGGCCTATGGATACTCTATGATTCCACGGCCTAAATCTATACTTCCCAAGGTCTTTGAACGGCCATGAAAGGTTATGATCGGACCTAGTAAATGTCGGCATTCGATACGGATTCTAGTATTCGTCGACCGCCTCAGCAAACCACTCCGAGACGGAGTGGTTGCAAATTTACCGCAGAGGCAATCTGCTCCAAGGTCTTCACCTAACGATTTCGGTTCGCTACACCCGCTTCACAATATCCATCACCACCCCGTCTCGGACTAACTCCCAGTTCCACCGCCAAACGCGGTAGACCTCCCAGCCGAGGCCATGGAGCACCTTGTCACGTAGGCGCTCCCGGTCACGAGTCCTGGGATTGCCAAGGTAGTCCGATCCGTCGAGGAGAATCCCGAAGCAGTAGCGCGTAGGATCTCGGGGATCGACCACAGCTAGGTCTACTGCTCCGGAACTTTCCCCGACCCGCCGGTGGACGGTCAGCCCAGCCCCAGACAGAGCTGTAGCAAGGTCCTCCGCGATGAGATCTCCCTGAAGGCGGCCTTCCCTTGTTTGCGGAGGCACTGCCGCGAATTGACCGTTAGCCGCGTAGGCAAGAAAGGTCCGTAGTGCGGTGACGCCCGCTTGGCTGGAGCGGTCCAGGTCCTCAGGGCGGAGGTTGGTGAACACTTGGCAGCTCCGGCGAGCCCGCGAGATAAGGACATTGAGCCGTCGTTCACCGCCGGCTTGGCTGAGCGGACCGAAGTTCATGGAGACCACGCCCTCGGAATCCCGGCCATAGCCGATGCTGATGAACATGGCGTCTCGCTCCTCGCCCTGGACATTCTCCAGATTTTTGACGAACCAGGGCTCTCGCACTTGGGATCGGGAGTCCAGGGCCCGACGGAAGTCAGGATCCTCCTCGCCGAGGGTGGTGATGGCCTGCTCGATGGCTTTCCGCTGGGCCTCGCTGAAGGCGACGATTCCCAGGGAATGTTCGGGACAGGTTCGGACATGCTGGGCCACGGCTTTTGCCACCGCACGAGCTTCACCGGGATTCACACTACCTGTACCCCGCTGATAGATGCCGTCGGGCACCGGGATCAGGTGTAGGCCCTCACCGGGCACGGAACGCTGGGCATTGGGGAAGGTTAGGAGTTTTCCGCCATAGAAGAGCCGATTGCTGACGGAGATGAGCTGATGGTGCCGACTGCGGTAATGCCAACGCAGGGTCACCTGGGGCAGGCCGGCAGTCACGCAGGCGTCCAGCAGGGAGGTGGTGGGCATGGCATCATCCCCGAGGTCGTCCTCCATTCCCTGGGTACGGAAGAAGGTGGTTGGGGGCAGTTGTTGATCATCGCCCACCACCACGACCTGCCGGCAGCGCAGAATCGCCCCAAAGGCATCCTCCACCACCACCTGACTGGCTTCATCCACGATCAGGAGGTCAAAGGTGATCGCTCCAGGAGGCAGGTGAGTCGCCACAGACTTCGGCGACATCAAGAACACGGGTTTGACCCGCTGGAGGGCGGGGACTTCGTCGGCATGGTCCGTGAGGAGCTGCCGCAGGGGCCGCATCCGTGAACGCCGACGGAGTTGCCGGTGAAGGTCTCCGGTGGCCGAGGGAAGCTGTTGGCGGTGGTGCTCCCGCAGGCGGTGCTGGTTCCAGGCGAACAGGGCGGCATCAGCCTCCTGGAATCGCTGACGATGCCGCTCGTGGGTCCATCGCTCCCAGGTGGCCAGGAACGGCACCTCCTGTGAGGCCTGCCGCAGGGTCTTCAGCTGCCAGGCTCGGAGGAAGGCCCCATGGGTGAGGGTGGCAGAGGGCACCAAGTCTGGATCCAGGGGAACGAGAGACCTAACCGCCCCGGCCAAACGGTTCCAGGCCAGCCACGCCGGCAGTTGCGGGTGACGGTCATAGGTCCGCCAAGATTCCATGCGCTGGCGCAGCTCCTCCAGCCTCAGGGAACTCTCCCAGGTGGAGGGCGTCCAAGTCTGCTTACCACAATCCTCCCAGGCTTCTTGGAGTCGGTTGGTCATCAGCCGGCCACGCCAGGCATGCATGCGCTGGGGGTTGGTGGTGATCAAGGCCTGACGCCACTGGGTAGCCTCGGGAAAGGTAGTGAGGAGTCGGTGCCAGGCGGCCCGTACCGAAGCCTGCTTGCGGATGACCGCAGGGTCCGTCGCGACACCCCGCCAGGCTGCACCCAGCAACCGCGCAGGCTCCAAGGGTTGGAGGAGTCCAACCTGATGGTCGATCGCGCGAAGCCGATGGATGGCCTCCATGCATGCGGCATGGCTGGTAAGACTGGGATCCAGAAGCCGCAGGTTATGACGGGCCTGACGGTAGGACGGCGCCATGACACGGACGAAGACCGGCCACCGGGTCAGGCTATGCTCCCAGTGCAGGATGTCCGCGGTGACAGGGACCCCCAACCGCACCACCGGTGCCCGCTGGGCACTCACCCGGTCCATGGCCTCTGCGAGTTCCCGGAAGCGGCGTTCCTCTTCGGCGGGATCAAGGGCTGGGGCATGTTCCAAGACCCCAAGATCCGGCATCAGGTCCAGGAGGATTCCCAACCCCTGGACCCCCGCCAGGGTCGTCGGAGCGGGAAGTGCAGTATCCTGACTGAGGTCCGTCAGGGTCTCGGTCAGGGTTTCCAGACGCTGGCTGCACCGGCTGAGGGCCGCCAAGACGAGGGCTCGATCCCAATTGGTCGCCCCCAAGTCCGTTGGTGGAGGACCTGGGAAATCGAGGGAGGTCACCAAGTGCTCCCATTCCAACCATGCGGTGGAAAAGGCTTCAAAAGTTTCTGGGGTCAATCCCTCCACCACCGCGAGGACCGCTTCTGGGACCGGTTCCCGCCAGGGCTGGGCGCCAATGGCTTCCGCCACGGTCATCCCCGTGGCACTGACTCGGTGTTGGAGGGCGGCACGGTATCCCTCCAGGTAGGCGGTTGCCGTGGCCAGGGCTTGGCGCGGGTCCTTCACTTCGGGAACCTGGGCAGGGAGATCGGACCAGGTGCTGGTGACGGCCTCGAAGGTCTGCCGCTTCCGCCCGCCATCTGGATCGCCCAAATCCCACATCATGCCGGCCAGCCCACATTCCGCCAAGCGGCGGGCGACCACTTCCAGCGCCGCCTGTTTCTCGGCCAGCATGAGGACGGTCTTCCCCCGCCACACCGCATCAGAGATGAGGTTGACGATGGTCTGGCTTTTGCCGGTGCCTGGTGGCCCCTGAATCACCAGATGTTGGCCTGCGGCCACACGAGCCAGGGCTTCGGCCTGGCTGCCGTCATTGTCGAGGACCTCCATGGCGACCCCGGCTTCCCGAGGCGTCCAGGAGGGCTCTTCCGAGCGGTGATCCGATGCGGTTCCCTCAGCGATGCCGAGTAACCGCTGGACCATCGGGTGCTGCGCAGGGGGTACCGGATTCAAACGCTGGGGATCCAGGTCCTCCCAAAGGGCAAGACGATCAAAGGCAAAGCATCCCAGGGTCATCCGGTCCCGCTGCAAGGTCCAGCCACGGGCTTCGGCGATGCGCGTCCACTCCCCCAGGTGTCGTTGGCAGGCAGCGATATCATCCAGGGGCCCCATGGCAGGAGCCACGATCCCCAGCGATTTCAGACGCTCCGCCAGGGCGCGGTTGCCAGTGGCAGTGGGCGCGAGAGCCGCGACTTCCCAGCGGGTTCCGGTCAGGGTGCGCTGAAGTCGGACCGGGAGGATGACCAGGGGCGCCGGGGAGACCGGACCATCCTCCGCATCCGTCCAGCCGAGTTCACCCCAGGTCAGGGCGAGAATATCGGCCCCTCGTTCCTGCTGATACCGGCGAACGGCGAGATCCAGGTCCGCGAACAGGGCATCCAGGGCCCAGGGTTTGCTGTCAAAGCTGATGCCCTGACCCGGAATCGCCGTGATGGGTACGGTGGAATCCTCATCCGTTAGGAGGGTGTTCAGGATTTCAGCCGCCCGCGCGCCAACGGTTTCAAAGGTCCGACGGGCATTAAGGAGGGGATTGCGGCGGCTGAGATCGAGGAGATTGGACCGCAGGGCGGTTAAGCGGGGATGGTCGGTCATGGTCGCGGCGTCCATCAGGTGTGCAGAAGGGTGGGGAGGACTTCTGAGGCGGACCCGATGATCCGGTGGGTAGCGATACCCATGAAAGCCGTGGGATCCGGATCGACCACGATCACGGGATGCCCACGACCGGCGATCCTCCGGGGAAGATCACCCACCGGCTGGATGTTCCCCGAAGTCCCGATCACCAGGGCGGCATCCGCCGCTTCGGTCCAGGCGTAGGCCTGCTGCAACTGGGACTCGTCCAGAAGATCACCCATCCAGACGACGGCGGGCTCTAGGAGATGTCCACATGCCAGACAGGTCGGTGGACTCTCCGGGCGGAGTTCCGCACGCGCCGGCAAAGCTCTCTGGCGCCGGCAGGCGGTGCAACGGAGGTGGTCCATGGTGCCGTGGATTTCCAAAATCCTGTCCTGGGGATCGACGCCAACCGATCTCAGGGTTCGCCGATGCAGGCCGTCCACATTCTGAGTAATCAGACGACGATCACCGTGACCGGCCATCCACCTCGCCAGGGCCTCATGGCCTGGAAGCGGCCCAGAGCGACTGGCGGCAACGGCATCCAGAAGTTCCAAGCCCCAGGTCCAAAACCGAGTTGGATCCCGCTTCAAGGCTGCCGTGGAGCCCCACGCGGGGTCGCGAGCCTTGATCCAGGGAGATTCTGAATCCTGAAAGGTTCCCAATCCGCCGGAGCCCGCCGTATCCGCAGCGCTCAAGCCGGCGCCTGTGAGAACCAGGGGACGACGAGCCTGATGGAGTATGCCCTGGATCTGCTGAAAAAGGGCGGCTGAACCGGCGTCGGGAAAGTTTGGGGCCATGATCACGGAACTTTCACAAGAAGGACTTTGTCATGTCAGACGAGAAATCAGGGACACTCCCGAGGGACGTTCTGACAGCATGGCGCTGAAGCGGCGGTTTGCCTGTCACGGTATTGGCAGGGAAGAGGATGGTCTGATACGGTGTGTCCTGACTGCCATTTCCGTCGCAGGCAGGCTCCTGATTGGTGGTGATCATGGGGTCCATGGCGACCTCCATCCTGCTCGACCGAGGGACCCGCGCACTTCAGGCGTGGTTCGATGATCCCGTGACCGGGGTTCACGGCCTGGCAACCCTGGATGATCAAAATCTTCTCAACGCCCTCGGCGCTTGGCCCGATCGCCGCATCTTGCTGTCCATAAGCCTGGAACTCGCCCTGGAGGGTGCGTGGCATGATTGGCCAATGGCAGCCGCGGTGCTCCTCGGCCTCGATCGACTGACCCGAATACCCGGTTCGCCCCTGGTGGATGACCTCGTTTATTTGGGAGAGATCGCCTACCCGGAACTCCTCGAAGCCTGGCTGCGTCCCCGTCCCTTTGGGCCCCATGCTCCCTGGTTGGCCCAACACCTGCGGTCTTGCTGTCGGCATCGGATGGTGACCACCGGCGTCCTGAGGCAGTTCGCCGCCTGGGCTCCCCCCGGCAGTCTGGTGGCACGGGTGCTCATTGAGGAAACCCTCGCGCATCTCGTCTATGGTGACCTAGTGATGGAGCCCCGCCCCTGGGCGATCTCGGAGCGGCCAGTGCGGGCCATTTTACCGATGTTGACCTCAGCCCAGGCCCGCACCGCCTTTCTGCTCCTCATCAATGCTTGGATGCAGCACCACCAGGATCCCCGCCATCCCTATTGGCGCTGGACCGTAGCTGCCTTGGTGGCCCGAATGGGGCCAGATGTGGCGGCCACCCTCCTGCCGGAACTCTTACGGCCACGGGAATCCACGGAGTCCAGTATCGCGCCGGAGCAGCGTGCTCCGGCGTCACGATTGAGGGGGCTGGAGCGCACCTGGGGCAGTCAGTGCAGCATTTCCTGGTCAGCCTATCAGCCCCAGAGAATCTCCTGGCGCATTGCACATCACGCCTGCTGTCCCGATCCCTGGGCGACCCGCTACCTTGCCTCCGTTCTGGCGATGGTCCTCCCCCATGGGGCCGAACACCCCATCGTCGTATCCGCTCATCCAAGGCGATCAGCATCACGCCCACCACGCGCGTTCTTGAGATCTTGAGATCTTGAGTTCTCAAGTACTCAAGAACGCGCGATTTCAAGACTCACGCCGCGAGTGACTTTTTCCGCAGAAGGGCGTACGCTGCGGGCGTCAGTTTCAGCGGGTCAACATCCCCCGCGATACACGCCGGCATGATGTCCTGCAGGTAAGTCAGGGCGTCAATCTGTTGTAGCCGGCACGTCTGGAAAATTCCCAGGAGGATGCTGGCCCACGCACCGCCGTCTTCACTGGCAACAAACAGCCAATTTTTCCGCCCGATGGCGATGGGGCGCTGCTGCCGTTCAGCGGCGTTGTTGTCGAGTGGGATCCGCCCGTCATCGAGGAAGCGGGTGAGGGCAGCCCAGTGGTTGCGAAGGTACGCCGCCCCTTCGGCGAGTGCAGACTGAGTAACCGGCCCCGTCAGCAGGAGGTCGCGGCGTCGCCGGATCTCGTCGAGAATCAACGGGGCCTGGGCCCGCCGGAGGCGGGCGCGTTCCGTAATGGGATCCGTGCCGCGGGTGGTGGCCAGGGTCGCCGCCACATCGTCGATACGATAGAGTCCCTGAATCAGCAACAGCAGATCGAGAGCCTCCGGCAATTCCGCGTGTTCATGGAAGGGGCGGCGTGCGTGAGCCCAGCATCCTGCTTCTGTGGCGCCGCCACCACGCAGCGGATCGAACAGCCGGTCATGACCGCCATAGGCATCAGCCACGATGGTTCCACGGTAGCCGCGCAGGAGATCGGCTGGCCAATGCCCGGCTCGGGAATTGGTAAAATCAAAGAATACCTGATTCCCCGCCGTATAGCACCACATGCGATCCAGATGACAGGATCCTCGTCGCGATCGGTCCCAGCGCTTCAGCGGGGTATCGTCCAGATGGAGGATCGGCTGGTCGAGAATCTGCTGCCGGATCGCTCCGGCGACACCGGTCAGGCGGGCGCCCAGATGTCGCATCCACGAGCAGGCGGTCTGCGTGCTGAGATCGACACCCTGGCGAACCCAGTCCCGTCGTTGGCGATACAGCGGCAGGCCCAGGTCATATTTCGCTTGGGCAATATGCAGAACCAGGGCGTCGCCACCGAGACCCTTGGGCACGATGGCTGGCGGAACCGGTGCTGTGACCACGGCCTCGCGTGTATCCCGGGTACCATAACGGGTCCGCAGGGTGACCCGACGGATGAAGCGACCTGGCTCCCAGTCAAGCCGTTCAGAGCGCTCGTGACCGACCGGAACCAGCATCGAGCCATCGGGCTGGGTAAGCTCTGCATCCGGAATGGTGACGCGCTCGGTGATCACCTCCAGGTGATCAGGCAGCGTGGTCCGGCCACGACCGCGAGGCGACTTCGGCTTGGCCGGTAACCCCTGTGCCGTGGCAGCGATGGCTGCCGTTACCGTCGCGATCGGATCTGCTGCGGATTCGGTGTTCCCATCCGAACCGCCGATGCTGGTGGCCTCGGTGACCGTGGCGGTGGTGGCGAGTTCCTGGCGCAACACCTCCGTGGTGTGCGCCAGCACCTCTGGAATCACCGTCTGCCCGATTTCCGGGATGGTCTCCGCGGCAGGGCGGAACAGACGTCGAACCAACCTCCGGAGTTGAGCGTCCAAGGCGACGATCCGAGCACGTAGGTCAGCATTCTCCTGCCGCTGGGCGGCAATGATCAGCAGGGCTTCTTCGAGCGTATTCGGTTGCTGCTGAGCGACAGGCAGGTTCACGTCCTTCTAGACGTACCTCACCACGGCATCTTACGGACATCAACGTCTCTGGAGACGCGGCACGGCCGCGTGCAGGAGAGCAGTCACCTCGGTCGGACTCATCGGGATGCCGGTGGCTCCCGTCCCAGACCACGCCCCCGGCGGTGCCAGCCGGGTCGTCTCCAGCCGACGCATCGCCACCCAGAATCCATCGCCCTCCCAGACCAGGATCTTCAATCGTTGCCGGTCACGACCGATGAACAGGAACACATCGCCCAGGAACGGATCCATGCCGAGATGCAGGCGCACCACATCGGCCAGCGAGTCGAATGACTTCCGCATATCCACCGGACCACGACTCAAGAACACGCGACGGCCAGCGAGGTTCAGCATGGCGGAAGCTCTTCCAGAAACCGCACGACCTCCCCCAGCAGCTCCCGATCGAAGCCAGGTCCCACCACCAGGCTTCGGGTACCACAACGGATTTCGATCCCCACTCCGGCACCGACTCGAGGGAGCCTTGGCGGCACGGGTTCGGTCATCGTCATCGAAAGGGGCGATGGATCGCGAACCGGTGAAATCGCACCTTCAGGGCCAACATTGGCTACGTGGACCAATGACGGGGTCGCTTGGGGGGCGGGTGCCGATGGCAGGCCCTGGGCGGATATCCGCAAGTTTCTGATCCGGCGCACCCAGTACGATATCGACTTGTCAGAGACCCCGTGCCGACGGGCATAGGCGGCCTGGGTCAGGCCGCTTTGCTCGAAGTCTGCAACCAGCCGCATCCCTTCGACGACGGTTCGGTTGCCAGGGGATATTGAGTCAGTTGTGGTACCCATGCCGATGACTGTCGGCATTGAGGGCGGCTGGAGCTAATCGGGTTGGATGAGCGGATACCCATCGTCCAGGCTTGGGCGAAACGAGTGACCGATCTCGGAGAGGGGACGCTCGCTGAACTTGCCCGTGTCGTGATGGCCCACGGAGATGCCACCCGCTCACCGGATTGGAGAATTACCCCAGAGGTGTTCGATACCGTTTCGCCATCGATTCCGCCTGGTCCTGCATCCAAGTGACCAGGATGGTAGGTGCCTCGGCAACGGCCAGATCGCCGAACTGGAGGAGCCAGTGTTTGACGGCTTCCAGGCCTGCCGTGTTGAATGACACTCGAACCTCGCCACCTGGGAGGTCTTCCCATTGCTGGCTAGCGCCCAGGCGACGACCTCTGAGGTGAGGAATCCCTGCTGGGGCGATCCGCAGCACCACGCGGGCCCGCTGCTGACGACCGGCCACGCCACGGAAGGCGCTGGCGATCTCTCCCCGGACTTCGGTATCCAGACCCGCGGGAACTCCTTTGAGGGATTTCCGGCGGATGACCTCCGTCATGCGGGCGATCTTGTAGTTCTTGAGTTTTCCTGCAGTTCCATCCCAGGCCCAGAGGTAGGGCTCCCCATCGTTGAGGACGAGGCGTATCGGTTGCGCGACGACCTCATGGGGTGCCTTCCCCAAGCTGGCATAGGTCATGGCGATGCTCTCCCGCAGGCGGATCGCGCGCAGAAGGGTCACGAGGACCTGGGGATCGTAGGGCTCTGGGGTAGAGCGGTTGACGCCGATAATGTCGGGGATGCGGGTGTCCTTGGTCGAGAGCCCCAGGCGACCGGTGAGGCGGGCCAAGGCTGTCGCCAGGGGTCCGGGGTCCTCAGGCAGATGACCGTCCGGGTTCGGCGGTCCCGCCAGCAGGGCCTGGGCGGTACGCAGGGCGACGGCTTCCAACTCGCTGATGAAGGCCAGTTCCGTGGAAACCGGGATCAGGTCTTCAGCCCCGGCAAGACGCCAGAACCATCGCCGCCCCCTGAATTCAGGACCGGGGGCTGGATCGAGGGCGGATCCCGGCACTCGCTCAATGGTCTCCGCGCCCAGGTGCTCCTGCATCCATTCCAGGTCGTGCTGGAGCGTCCGGATGCTGATTTCGGGGATCCGGGTCTTGGCCAGGACTTGGTTCACCCGTGGAAGAAGATCTTCCGCTGGGTGGGGTATTTTCCTTAGCAGATCCAGGATGACGGGAATGCGCTTCAGGCGCTGATCAATGGAAGCGGTGGGAGTCCTTGCCATAAAGGGGAGTTTCTGCCCTCGTGATAGGGGAACAAGGAAGACGACTTAGTTGGCTGCCATTTGGATCGCAGGCAACGAGCGGATGAGATCAGACCATCACACCCTCGGTAAGGCACCTCATTGCACGATAAAATCCCAGGAAGACTTCTGTCATCATGGACCTCAACCAAGCGATTGCAGTGACGCGTATCCGGAAGATCCGGGAGAAATTCCAGACCTGCCGGCACCTCCTGGGAAGCCTAACAACGCAGGTTGAGAACGGGATGAGGATCCCTGAGCCAGCGTTTGATCGGATGTGCGTCGCGGCTGAGCGTGCGTGCTTCTTCGCTGGAGAGGCTCTGGTGAAGCCTGGCTCACACCGGCGATTCCCGCGCCATCAACCGAGCAATAAATACTTGGTACACCTGACCATACGAGGTGGCATCAAACTCCATCCGCAGTCCAGGCGAATTGGATCCGCACATCACGGATTCCAGCATGCCTATGCGGACCTCGGGATTTTGCGCATGAAGGCTGAGCGCGGCGTTCCCGTCTCTGAGAGACGGCTGAATGCTCTACATAAGACTATTCAACGAGCTATCACTGTCTGTCGGGCTTGTTCAGGTAGGAAGCTGTTCCTACGCAAACCTTCGTCATGAAAAAAATATTGTACGCGCCAATCACCGTAGAATTCAAAGGATTTTCCTCCTATGTCAGGATCTCAAGAAGTCATCCTTCAGCATCTTTCCCGCGAGGATCGTGTGAGCCGATTAGATATCCCTCAGGAGATGAGGTCTGCGGTCTCACTGGTCCTGGACCTTCAGGATCCACCATCGAAAGCGATGGCCTATGGTGTCTCCCGACAATTAGGATGGCCGCCTAGCGACAATTAGGATGGCCGGTCGTGCGGTTGCCAGGTTGACCCCCAAAAGCGCAACTGCGCCGGGGGTCTTCCATGCCCGGCAAGCACATCACCAACCGGCAAGTCGCGCGGTATATGGACGAACGTCACATCGGTCGGAACCAGACCCAGTCGGCGGATAGCGCCGACATCAGCACGCGAACCGCCCGCCGTCTGGATGGGGGAGGTCGCGCAGCCACTGCGCCCCGAGGGTATCGGA
Organism: uncultured Planctomycetota bacterium; assembly: GCA_903902515.1. GTDB lineage: Bacteria > Planctomycetota > UBA11346 > UBA11346 > UBA11346 > CAIUVD01. The sequence continues at coordinate 24,397 of CAIUVD010000265.1, forward strand.
CGCGGGCCGATTCGTTTCTGGGGATCTGGCCGGAAGAGATCGAGCCCTTGCTGCAGCAGGACGGCCTGCTGCGGGCGGTGACGCTGTTTGCTGATCTGCAACGGCGCCATCCAGGTCGGTTCCGGGATGGTCAGGTTCGGACGCTGGAGCGGCGGATCCGGCAATGGCGGGCCGTCGCTGGGCCGTCGAAGCCGGTGATGTTTCCCCAGCAGCATCCGCCGGGATGGCAGGCGTTGCTGGATTTCACGGACTGCGGCGAGTTGGCGGTCACCATCACCGGTGACCCGCTGCCACATCGCCTGGGGCATGTGTGCTGCCCGCACAGCAGCTGGCAGTTTGCGCAGGTGATTCTGGGCGGAGAGAGCTATCCGGCCCTGGCTGAGACGTTGCGCTTGGCGCTGGAGGCCCTGGGCGGGGTGCCCCAGACGCTGCGCACCGACAGTTTGTCGGCGGCCTACAAGAATCTGAAACAGCAGGAGGAACTGACCACCCGTTTCGCCGCCTTGTGCCAGCAATACGGCTGCAGGCCCACCCGTAACACGCTGGGAGTGGCCCACGAGAACGGGGCCGTCGAATCGCCCAACGGCCATCTCAAACGGCGGCTGGATCAGGCACTTCGGCTGCGCAGCAGCCGTGATTTTCCCAGCCTGCCCGCCTACCGGGACTTCGTGACCGACATCGTGGCGGCAGCCAATGCGCCGCGAGCCGCCGCCATCGCGGTGGAGCGGGCCGCATTGGCCCCGTTGCCATCGTTCCCCGGCGTGACCTGGAGCGAGGCCCTGGGGACGGTCTCCCGGTTCAGCCTCATGACCGTTCTGGGGTGGTCGTACATGGTGCCGTCACGGCTCATGGGTCATCGTCTGGTGGTGCGCATCTTCGATGACCGCCTGGAATTTTACGCTGGCCATGACCGGGTGCACGACTGCCCACGCCGGCATGGCCATCAGCGGACCCCGCAGGTGAATTACCACCTGTGCGTTGAGGCCCTGATTCAGAAGCCCGGGGCCTTTGCCCGACTGATCTACCGTGACGACCTGCATCCCAGCCCCATCTACGCCAGGACCTGGCAGCGCCTGCAGGAGCGCGTCAGTGAATACGCCGCCTGCCGCACCTATGTCCGGCTCCTCCACCTCGCCCATCAGCATGCCTGTGAAGCCGCTTTGGGAGAGCGTTTGGCCGAGATCCTGACCGAAGACGGCCTGCCCGATGCCGAAGCTCTGCGCGTGATCTTTGCCGTCCCCGCCCCAGCGGCGGTCCCGATCTTGCAGTTCCGAACGGCGGACCCCGCCGGTTACGATGAGCTCCGCTGTCTGCCTGAACCACCGCTCACCCAGATCGCCAGCGCATGACCACCGTCGAAACCGAGTCGTTCACCAACTCCCAGGCGCTCAAGGCCCTGCGCCTGCCCTCCATGTGCCGTTCATGGCAGGAGGTGGCCGCCGAGGCCACCGAACACGCCTGGTCCCACGAACGCTTCCTGGGCGTCCTCTGCCGCCTGGAACTCGACGAACGCGGCAATCGCCGCCTCGCTGCCGCCCTGCAGGCCGCCAAATTGCCGCCGGGCAAACGGCTCGACAGCTTCGAGTTCGGCCTGGTACCGGGTCTCTCGCGCCAGCGGGTCGAGGCCCTCTGCGCCGGAGATTGGGTGAAGGCCCACGAAAATTGCCTCCTCTTTGGCGGCAGTGGCACCGGCAAGAGCCACCTCGCCGCCGCCATCGCCCATGGCCTCATCGAAGCCGGACACACGGCGCTTTTCATCCGCACCAATGACCTTGTCCAGCGCCTGCAAGCCGCCCGACGGGACCTCGCGCTGCCGGCCCTCCTGACCAAGCTGGATCGCATCGACTGCCTAGTCCTCGACGACCTCGGGTATGTCCGCAAAGACCAATCCGAGACCAGCATCCTCTTCGAACTGATCTCCGAGCGGTATGAACATCGCAGCCTGATCATCACCTGTGACCGACCTTTTGCCGACTGGTCCTCCATCTTCGCAGACCAGATCATGACCGTGGCCGCCATCGACCGCCTCGTCCATCACGCGGTCATCCTCGAATTCGGGTCCGAAAGCTATCGGAAACGCGCCGCTGCGACGCGGATTAACAGACCCGTCACCAGCACAGCAACTCAGGCAACCAACGACCACACTCCCGCACCAACCGTAACCAAAGGCCCCGCGCGAAGATCAACCTGACCTGCTCCTGATCGCGCTTCGCTTGACAACTTCTGTGGTCGCTGTTTTCCAGACGGAAAACAGCGACCACAGAAGTTTAATTTTTGGCCGTCCGCGCTGTTCAAAAATCGGCCAACCTAATTGTCGGTGACCGGCCAATCTAATTGTCGCTAGACA
>CAIUVD010000266.1 GCA_903902515.1 uncultured Planctomycetota bacterium
CAACGCCGGAGATGGGCCGCCATGGCGGTTTTTGCGAGAAAAAGTAGGACCGGCGGGACTTGAACCCACAACCTATCGATTATGAGTCGACGGCTCTAACCATTGAGCTACGGTCCCATGTTGTTTAAAATTAACGACTTACGTCGTTCATCTTGGTGCTTGCGGCCCTATGCTGGCATCCCGCTGACGCAGGAATGGCAGTTTTCTGCCTTCCTCTCGTGGTGCGTCCGTCGGGGAAGTCTCCACAGGGCTCGCCGTTGCGGTGGCATGTATTGGAGGCGACCACCTTTCCGTCAAGTCCAAGGTCTCAGAGGTTCATAAAGGCCAGATAGCGGAGATCGAGAATTCCCGTACCGCTGATGCCCGTGATCTGGTCCAGCACCGCTTGACCGGCGGCCATCGAACGGTGTCGGGGTAAGTCGCCCTGAGTGAGCCGGGACGATTTACATAATAGAAATGGTTGTCAGCTACTCATTGACGGGAAAAAGATCCATTAAAGCCCATTTTCAAATTCTGGAATTTGGAATGATGACCCTTTGCAACGGTCACTTCACCTTGCCTTCCAATTCGTAATTCTAGAATTTAGAATTATGAAATCTCAAGATGTCATCTACGCCCTGGTGGTGCACCTCGTCCCCAGGGCGTGGACCTATCCGAGTATTTCAGATTTCTCCGGGCTCTCCGCATCGCAAAGCCACATGAGCTGCAAGAGATTGCGTGAAGCACGTCTCCTGCGCCAAGAACCAGGTGAGCCGTGGTTGGTGTCTGCCGCCAACCTCACGGAGTTCCTCACCTATGGCGTCCCCTACGTTTTTCCGGTGACCATTGGTGAACCCACCTGGGGAATCCCGACGGCGTATGCCGCCCCTTTCGTCCAGGAGGGTTTCGTCCCGGGGAAGTACGATCCTGTGGTCTGGCCAACCGCTGACGGGAAGGTGCAGGGAAATGCCCTCGATCCTCTCCACGCCTGCCAACTGACCTGTATCGACAAGCCCGGTGGCGATTCCATCTACCGGGCGCTGGTCTGCATTGACCTCCTCAGGATGGGCCAGAGTCGAGAACGAGCTTGGGCGAAAGACACCCTGGCCGAGGCGCTGCGGCATGCCAAGTCGTGAAGAAATTGCGGAGGTAGTGCGTGCGCTGGGCAATCTAAGCGACCGCTGCCTGCTGACCGGTGGATCGAGCATCCCGTTCTACTGCACCGAACGCGCCGATGAGGCTCCACGGGTAACACGGGATGTGGATGTGGTCCTGCACGTTCACACCCGTGGAGACATGAACGACATCGAAGAGCTCCTTCGCCAGCGCGGATTTCGCAACGATTCCAGTGACGGAGCACCTCTGTGTCGCTGGGTCCTCCATGGCAGAACCCTCGTCGATATCATGCCTTTGGATGCGTCGGTCCTTGGCTTCAGCAATCCGTGGTATGCCGCAGGGTGGGATTTGGCGATCCCCGTCGCCATCACGGAATCCTGCACTTGGCGTATTCTCTCAGCTCCCTACCTCCTAGCGGCCAAAACAGAGGCGTATCGCAACCGTGGTGCTCAGCACCCGCAGAGCAGTCACGACCTCGAAGATATCCTACGGATCATCAACGGGCGGCCATCGCTGGCGGCTGAAGTTGCTTCGTCGCCACAGGACTGCAGGGGTTTTCTCGGCAGATTTTTCCAGGAATTGTTGGGGCTTCCCGATCTTACCTTCATTATCAGTGGTCATCTGAATGGTGATCGCAGTAGTCAGGCCCGTATTCCCATGATTCGCCAGCGTATGCAGGCACTGATCCCTCGGACGTCCTCTCCTTAGTGCCATCGCCGCATGGAGGCGATGGGGTCGTGGGGTACCCACGACCCCATCCAATCACAGCCGGGCACCGCTCCCAGCCCGGGCCCGCAGCGCCTCCCACAACCCCGCATAATTCAGCAGAAAATCCTTCATGCTGGCTTGCAGCGTCAGGGAGTTCAGCGCCTGGGTGCTCATGGTCGTGTGGGCATCCAGTGAGGCCATGATGGCGTTGGTGATTTCGATATTGAGGTCCGGCGAGGCACCGAATTGCTCTTTGCTGTTGTTGGCGGCCTGCTGCACCAGCAGCTCCGACTCTAGCAACTTGCCCTTGATGACGTTGTTGACGTAGATGAGTTTGTCGTCGTCTGACAGCTCCCCGGCGAACAGTTCATTCACCTTCTCGATCAACTCCCGCAGCAGGGCCTTTTGTTTCTCTTGGATCTCGCCGGTGCCCAGCTCCGTCATCGGTGGCAGTAGAGGCTTGTCGGTGGTATCCAGGGCCAGGCGTTTGGTGCCCAGGTCCTTGAGGTTGTGGTGGGTCAGGACCACCTTGGAAAGGTCCACGCCCTCGCGCTCGCGGCCGAAGTCTAGCAGGGGGACCAAGACCTTGGCGAAGATGGCCAGCTTCTCCACCGAGGTGGCCCCGTAGTCGAACACCTGGGACAGGAAGGCGTAGGCCCGCAGGTAGGTGGTCAGGTCCTGCTTGAAGAGCACCAGGGCGGCGACCGCATCCTTGGCTTCCTTGCGGGCCTTGGGGTCGTCCGGGCTCGTCTGTTCAGTGACCCGGGCGGCCTTGAAGGACCGCAGCAGGCGATCCGCCACGGGGTCGATGGCCTTGATGAGGTCGCTTTGGTGGGCCTTGGGATTCAGTTGGACCGTCACCACCCGTTCCACCTCGTTGGTGTCGTAGTGGCCGCTGGCGTCCAGCTTCGCCTTGAGGGTGAAGATCAGGTTGGGGTCCGTGGCCCCGGCCAGTTCCGCCGTGGTGTAGTACTGTTTGAAGGCCTTCAGGACTTCGTCGGCGTTGTCCATGAAGTCGAGGATGTAGGTGGTCTTCTTCCCCGGGTAGGCGCGGTTCAGGCGCGATAGGGTCTGCACCGCCTGGATGCCTGCCAGGCGCTTGTCCACGTACATGCCGCACAGGAGCGGTTGGTCGAAGCCCGTCTGGTACTTGTTGGCGACCAGCAGGATGTGGAACTCCGGCCCGGCGAAGGCATCGCGGATGTCGCCCTTCAAGCCGGGGTTGAGGGTGGGGGAGTGCTCGGTGACCGGTTCGGCGGTCGATTGGCTGTCCTTCACCTCGCCCGAGAACGCCACCAGGGTGCTGATGGGATAGCCCTTGTCGGCGATGTATTTGCGGATGGCCAGTTGCCACCGCACCGCCTCCACGCGGCTGCCCACCACCACCATGGCCTTGGCCTTGCCGTTCAGCAGGGGGGCAACCTTGGCGCGGTAGTGCTCCACCACGATCTGCACTTTTTGGGCGATGTTGTAGGGGTGCAGACGCACCCAGCCCATGAGGTGCTTCATGGCCCGGGAGCGTTCCACTTCCTCCTCGGTCACCTCGGCCTGCCCGCCCGGCACCATCTGCGTCAGTTTGAAGGCCAGCTTGTAGGGGGTGTAATTCTCCAGCACATCGAGGATAAAGCCTTCTTCGATGGCCTGGCGCATGGAATAGACGTGGAACGGCTGGGGCAGGTTGTTCGGCCCCGCCGGTTCGGCGGGGTTCGGACGCTGGCCGAAGAGTTCCAGGGTCTTGCCCTTGGGTGTGGCCGTGAAGGCCACGAAGGTGATGTCCCGTTCCCCGGCCCGGGCCGCCATCTGGGCCGCCAGGATGTCCTCGGTGCTGACCTCACCGCCATCGCTCAGCTCTGCCAGTTCCTCGGGCGAGAGGAGGTTTTTCAGTTTGGCCGCTGCCTCGCCGGTCTGCGAGCTGTGCGCTTCGTCAGCGATGACGGCAAAGCGTTTGCCTTCCGTGGCCGCCAGACGCCGCACTTCCGCCAGGGCGTACGGAAACGTCTGGATGGTGCAGACGACGATCTTTTTGTTCCCGGACAGGGCCTCGGCCAGCTCCGCGCTCTTGCTGCCGCCGTCGCCGGTAATGGTCGCAACCACGCCGGTTTGCCGCTGGAAGCTGAACAAGGCATCCTGCAACTGATCGTCGATCACGGTCCGGTCACTGATGACCACGACGCTGTGGAACACCTTGGTGTGGTTCCGGTCGTGCAGATCCGCCAGGAAGTGGGCCGTCCAGGCGATGGAGTTGGTCTTGCCGCTTCCGGCGGAGTGCTGCACCAGGTAGGTGCCCCCGCTGCTGGGGGGCACGGCCTGGTACCCCTGGCCCTTATCGGCGGCCCGATTCAGGGGCACGGGCTCCGTCTGTCCGGCCTCCACTTGGGCGAGAATCGCCGCCTGGAGTTTCCGCGTCACATCCAATTGGTGGAAACGGGGGAAGATGATGCCCGTGAGTTGCTTCTTGGCGTCCCGCTTGGGGATCAGGTAGCGCCCCAGGATGTCGAGCCAGCTTTCCCGCTCCCAGACTTCCTCCCACAGGTAGGCCGTGCGCGGCCCGCTGTCACGCACCGGATTGCCCGCTCCGTCGCCGTCGCCCTGGTTGAAGGGCAGGAAGCGGGTGCTGGGGCCCTCCAGTTTGGTGACCATGGCCGCTTCCTGGTGGGACACGGCGAAATGCACCAGGGCCCCACGGGGGAAGGACAACAGCGGCTCGGGCCCCTGGCCCTTGGGTTGGGGCAGGCGGTCGAAGCGGTACTGGTCGATGGCGTCCGTCAGGCTCTGGGTGAAGTCCGATTTGAGTTCCACCGTCGCCACCGGCAGGCCGTTCAGGAACAGCACCAGATCGATGGCGTTCTCGTTGGCCACGGAATAGCGTACCTGGCGCACCACCCGCAGGCGATTGGCGGTGTAGCGAGCGCTGATGGTGGGATTGATCCCCAGGGCGGGCTTGAATTGGGCCAGCAACACCGGCTTCCGCACCCCTAGCAGTTCCAAGCCGTGACGCAGGACCTCCAGGGTCCCCCGGTGGTCCAACTGCTCTGCCAGCCGCTGCACCAGGGCCTCCCCGGCGCGGGAGCCGTGTTGCTTGGTGAGTTGGTCCCAGGCCTCGGGCTGGGTCTCTTGGACCCACGCCAGCACATCCGCTGGGAACAGGGCCCGAGCCCGGTCATACTGGGCGGCATCACCCTTGGCGTAGAGCCACCCCTGGCGGGCCAGGTGGTCGCAGACTTCGTCTTCGAAGGGGAGTTCCCGGTGCAGGCTCATGGGGCGTTTTCCAGATTCCGGGACAACTGAGCCACCATGGTCACGGGGTGGAGCCGGGTTAATTGGCCAGCAGACCGCTGACCAATTGCCATGTCAGATCGCTCTCGGACGAAGTTTTTCCCGTGCTTGAAGTCGATCGTCCAGGGGTTGTCGCCTGGGGGGAATCGTGCGAGGGTCATGCTGCCCCAGCTTCGGCGAGGTGGGCGACATCGATTTGGCCGGTGACGGCGGCGGAGATCAGGG
>CAIUVD010000267.1 GCA_903902515.1 uncultured Planctomycetota bacterium
CCGGACCCCGGACCCCGGACGATTCCCCATGATGATCGACGCCGAAATCGTCGCCATGATCGGCTTCGCCGGCATGGGCCTGGGCGCCCTGGCGGCCTGGGCGATGCTCCGCACCAAGGCCAAGGAGGCCTGGCAGCATGGCCACGACGAGGCGGAATCGGCCCAGGTCGGAACCCTCGCCACCCTACGGGAACGGGCCGCGGGCCTGGAGCGGGACCTCGCCGAGGCCCGCACCGCCCTGGAGGCCGTGCGCGATCGCCTGGAAATGACCGCCAACGAGCGCCGCGATGACCAATCTCAAGCCGCCGGGCGCATCGCCAGCTTGGAGGCGACCCTGGTCCAGGAGCGTCAGGCGGCCCAGGAAAAACTCCTGCTGGTGGAACAGGCGAAGGTCCAGTTGACGGACGCCTTCCGGGCCCTGGCGGCGGAAAGTCTCAATACCAACAATCAGGCCTTCCTCGACCTCGCCCGCCAGACCCTCGGCGCGGCCCGAAACGAGGCCCAGGCCGACCTCGACCTGCGGAAGCAGGCCATCGATGCCCTCCTCAAGCCAATCAACGACGGCCTGGAAAAAGTCGGCAGCAGCCTAACGACCCTCGAACAGGGCCGGGCGGCCTCCAACGCGGAACTGACCGGCCACATCGCCGCCCTGGCTGCCGCCCAGCGGCAACTGACCAACGATGCCAGCCAGGTGGCGACCCAGGCGGCAACCCTGGCCCGGGCCCTCCGCGCCCCGACCACCGGCGGCCGGTGGGGCGAGATCCAACTCAAGCGGGTCGTCGAACTGGCGGGCATGCTGGAGCACTGCGACTTCACCACCCAGACCAGCGTCACCACGGATCAGGGCCGCCTACGCCCGGATCTGGTGGTGCGCCTGCCGGGCGGCAAGTCGATCATCGTCGATGCCAAGGCGCCCCTGGCCAGCTATCTGGACGCCCTCGACGCCACGGATGACGCCACCCGCCTAGCCCGCCTCCAGGCCCACGCCCGCCAGGTCCGCAGCCATTTGGTGGCCCTGTCGGCCAAGGCCTACTGGGAGCAGTTCCAGCCCGCGCCAGAGTTCGTGATCCTGTTCCTGCCTGGCGAAACCTTCTTTAGCGCCGCCCTCGAACAGGACCCGACCCTGATCGAATCCGGCGTCGAAAGCCGGGTCATCCTCGCCACCCCGACGACCCTCATCGCCCTCCTGCGGGCCGTGTCCTACGGCTGGCGACAAGAGGCCCTGGCCGCCAACGCCGCCGAGGTCGCTGCTCTCGGCAAGGAACTGCACACCCGCCTCGGGACCTTCAGCGAGCACCTCAGCAAGGTCGGGCGCGGCCTCGACCAAGCCGTCGGGTCCTACAACCAGGCCGTCAGCAGCCTCGAATCCCGCGTGCTGGTGAGCGCCCGTAAACTCAATGACCTGCAGGTGGCGACCACGCCCCTGGAAGGCCCCGCCCTGATCGAGAAAGCTCCGCGCCTGCCATGACCGTCGCGGGTTGCCCGGCGATCAGTTCCGTGACGATGCCCCCATGACCACCGAGGAGTACCAGCGACTCGCCCTGACCCGTCTTCAGACGGTCTGCACGCCCTGGGCCGTCGTCATTTTCGGGTCCCGCGCCCGGGGCGACAACTCCGCCGATGCCGACCTCGACCTGCTGGTGATCATGGAGACGGCCCCCACCGATCCGTGGGTCCTGTCCGCCACCATCCGCCGGGCCATCGGCCCTATTGGAATTGGTGTGGATGTCCTCGTCACCGACCGGGCCACCTGGGAACGAAAACGCCAGGTCACCGGCTCCCTTGAAGGCATGGTCGCCCGCGAAGGCCATGTGGTGCTACCCCATGCGGCCTGATGACTGGACGGAAGCCATGGCTTGGTGTGCCACGGCCCAGGAGGACCTGGCCCTGGCCCGGCAACTGGTGGGTCATCAAGCGTTCCCACGGCAGTCGAGTTACAGCGCCCAACAAGCCGCTGAAAAATCCCTCAAGGCCCTGCTCACGGCCCATGGCCTCACGTTTCCCAAGACCCATGACCTGATTCAACTCCACGCGTTGCTGCCCGCCCACCACGCGACACTTCCCACCATGCAACGGCTGGATCTGGCAACCCTGACCAGTTGGGCGATCCGTGGTCGCTATCCCCATACGGGCCCTGCCGCCATGGCCGACGAGGCCCGCCGGGCCTGCGAGGACGCCAGCACGATCGTCGATCTCGTCACCGCCTTCCTGGAACAGCATCGCCCATGACCGTCCACCTCGTCGGCGCCGGTCCCGGTGATCCGGGCCTGTTGACCCTACGCGGAGCCGAACTGCTGCGTTCCTGTGATGCGGTGGTTCATGATTACCTGGTGTCGGCGCCGATCCTGGCCCTGGTGGCCCCGGGGGCCGAGCGCCATTACGTCGGCAAGCGCGGCGGTGCCGATTCCTGCAAGCAGGAGGACATCAACGCCTTGCTGGTGCGCCTGGGGAAGATCCACCGCCAAGTGGTGCGTCTGAAGGGTGGCGATCCCTTCCTGTTCGGACGCGGTGGCGAGGAAGCCATGGCCCTGGCTGATGCCGGGGTCCCGTTCACGGTCGTTCCCGGCATCACCAGCGGCATCGGCGCCCCGGCCTATGCTGGCATCCCCGTGACCCACCGGGCGGCGTCCTCGGCCGTGGCCTTTGTCACCGGCCATCAGCAGCACGCCCCCGGCGAGCCCGAGCCGCTGTTTGATTGGTCGAGTGTGGTCCACGTCGAGACCCTGGTGCTGTACATGGGCATGCACCGCCTGGAGCAGAACGCCGCCGCCCTGATCGCCCACGGGCGGGCCGCCACCACCCCCGTGGCCTGCATCCAGTGGGGCACCCGGGCCAACCAGCGGACCGTCACCGGCACACTGGCAACCATCGCCGCCGAGGCCAAGGCCGCCGGCATCGGCGCTCCGGCGATCGTCGTCATCGGTGATGTGGTGAACTACCGCCAGCATATCCAATGGTTCGACAACCGGCCCCTGTCCGGCAAACGGATCGCCGTCACCCGGGCCCGGGAACAGGCCAGCGCCCTCTCTGCCGCCCTGGTCGAGCGCGGCGCAACCGTGGTCGAAATCCCCCTCGGCCGAGTGGCCCCACCGGTAGACCCCGCCCCCCTGGCAGCCGCCCTCGCCCAGCCCTCCCGCTTTCCGTGGCTGGCCTTCACCAGTGCCAATGCCGTGAAAGCCGTGGCCGACCACCTGGAGGCCACCGGCCGGGATGCCCGGGCCCTGGCTGGCTGCCGGATCGCCGCCGTCGGCCACGCCACCTCCGCCGCCCTGCGCCAGCACCTAGCCCTGCGGGCGGATCTGGTGCCCGCCACCGAGGACGCCCCCCACTTGGCCCAGGCTTTAATCAACACTGGGGCTCCCGGCCCGGTCCTCCTGCCCCAGGCCGAAAATGCCCGGCCGGAACTCGCCGCCGCCCTGCGAGCCGCCACCTGGGCGGTCACCACCGCCGTGGCCTACCGCATCGAAGCCCTTCCGGCCCCCACCGACCTTGATCCATCGACGCTCGATGCCGTGACCCTGGCCAGCGCGGCCAGCGCCGAGCGGTTCGTCGCCGCCCTGGGGGATCGTCGCCCCAGCCTCACGGCCCGCATCTACGCCATCGGCCCCCGGACCGCCGAAGCCTGCGCCGCCCTCGGCCTGACGGTCGCCGCCGTCGCCGCGACCCCGGACCCGGAAGCCCTGGCGGAGACCGTGGCCCGGGATCTCACGGGGTCGTGACCGGGTCGGGGTCCTCCCCCGTTCCATCCCCGAGAGAGCCCCCTAGCATGCCGCCCCGCCCGCTGGAAGCCCCGGGGGCGTAGGAGCGCATCATGGGTTTTCTGGGTCTGACCAAGCCGAAGTGGAAGCATGCCGACGCCGAGGTTCGCCTCCGCGCCATTCAAGACCTTCCGGATGACAAGGAAGGCCTGCTCGCCGACCTCGCCCGCACGGACCTCGATGCCCGGGTGCGGGCCGCCAGTGCCTCGCGGGTCAAACGCGCCGACCTCCTGACCCGCCTTCTGAGCGAAGGCGATGACGCCGTGAAGCGCATCGCCGGCGAGCGCCTGTCCGGGGCCGCGGAGACCCTGCTGCGGGTCAAGCCGTGGGCCGAGATCGCCGCCCTGATGGAGCGCGTCCAGGACCAGAAATCCCTGGCTGACCTGACCCTGACCGCCCGAGACACCCAGGTCCGGGAGCAGTGTTTTGAGCGCCTGCTGAAACTGCCGGAACCCAGCCCGACCCTGCTGGCGACCATCGCCATCCAGGATGCCGCCGGAACTTTCGCCGTCCGGGCGGTGGCCCGCATCGACCGCCGCAGCGACCTCAAGACGGTGGTCGCTAAGGCCAAGGCCCCGGCCGTGCGCGACGCCGCCAAGGCGCGCATCGAGGCCCTGGTCAGCGACGACCGGCCCTCCCCCGAACAGGTCCGCACCGCCCGCCTGAAGCAGGCCGAGCCCCTGGTGGCCGAGGCCCTGCGCCTCGCCGTTGGCACCGAGTGGACCCGCCTCGACGACGCCTGGGCCAGCCTGCGGGCCCGTTGGGCCGCCCTGACTACTGACCGGCCCGATGTGCCCGCCGGCGCCAAACTGGCCGAACTGGCCGAGCGCGTGGCCCGCGCCGAAGCCGACCACCGCCGCCGGGCTGCCGAGGCGACCATGCGGGCCGAGGCCGAGGCCAAGCGCCTGGCGGACCTGGAAGCGGCCCGCGCCGCCCAGGCCGCCCAGGTGGTGGCCACCACCCCCGCAGCCCCCGCCGAGCCCGCCGCCCTCCTCATCAGCCCCGCCGACGAGGAAGCCCTGGCGACCCTTTCGGACGAGGCCGAGCAACTGGTCACCGCTGGCCGCGAAGCCCGTTTCCGCTTTCAGGAGCTGCACAAGCACTGGTCGCGCCTGGCCCATGGCCTGCCCCTCCAGGATGCCCGCCGTCTGCGCTTCCTGAATGCCTACCAGGGCTGGAAGCAGGCCCGGGCCGAGGCCATGACCACCCGCAACAGCCAGCGGGACGAACGCAAGGCGACCCTCACGGCCCTGATCGCCGAGGTCGAGGCCCTGGCCGCCGCCGAGGCCGGCACCACCCCCGCCGACCACGATCGCCGGGCCAACGCCGTCAAAGACCTGCAAGGCCGCTGGCGGAAAGTCGGGGCCCTGCCGCCGACCGTCGTCGAGCCCCTGCGCGAGCGGTTCCGCGCCGCCTGCGACCAAGCCTGGGCGCCCGTGGCCGTCGAGCGCGAAGCCCTGGCCTGGGAGCGCACCGCCCACCTCGGCCACGCCGAAGACCTGATCACCCAGGTCGAAGCCCTGGCCACGGTGGAAGACCTGGCCCAGGTCGCCAACGGCGTCAAGCAGGCCCACGCCGCCTGGAAGAAGCTCGGCTCCTTGCCCAAGGACAAGGGCCAGGCCGCCTGGCTGCGCTTCAAGGCCGCCTGCGACACCCAGTTCGACCGCTGCACCCCCCACTTCGAAGCCCAGGACGCGGCCCGCGCAGCTAATCTGGAAGCCAAGAAGGCCCTGATCGCCGAGGTCACCGCGCTTCTCGATGAACCGAGCCTGGGCCTGACCGGCAGCCCGGCGGACCTCGCCGACCAGAAGCGCCGGGGCGAGGCCATCACCGCCGCCCAAGACAAGTGGAAGTCCATCGGCGCGGTGCCCCGGGAAGCCGACCAGGACCTGTGGCGGTCCTGGCGCACGGTGCTTGACCGTTTCTACGGCGCCCGCCGCGCCGCCTTCGACGCCCGCCACGCCGAACAGGTCGCGAACCTGAACCAGAAACTCGGCCTGATGAGCGAACTGGAAACCTTGGCGGGAATCGCCGAGGCCGGCCAGACCGAACCCGGCAAGAAAAAGCCAGACCACGAAGTCCACGCCCGCTTGCGGGACCTCCAGCAGGCCTGGAAGAACATCGGCCACGTCCCCCGGGACCATGTCGAAACCACCTGGGAAAAGTGGCGCACCACCTGCGACCGCGTCTACGCCACCCTCAAGGACTACCTCGCCGCCCAGGAAGCCGAACGCCAAGCCAACCTGGAAGCGAAGCTCGTCCTGATCAAGGAGGTCGAGGACCTCTCCACCCTCGAAAACCCCCACTGGTTCAAGGACGACGTTCGCGAAGCCCAGGTGAAGTGGCGTGCCGTGGGCTACATCCCCCGCGAGAAGATGGACGAGGTCAACGACCGCTTCCGTACGGCGTGTGACAAGATCCTGCGGGCCGAGGGCTGACCGCCTCACCACCTCGGGGCCCTTTCCCCCGTTGCTCGGTGAGCACCGCCCTCAGCCGCCGATGATTTCCCGCAGCACCCGCTCGCCGTCCTCGGGGTGGGCCTTGGCAAAGGCATGCATGCGGTGGGATAACTTCCCGGCCACCCGTTCCAGGGCGTAGCGGATCTGGGCCTGTTGCTGGGGATCTTCGGTGCCCAGGCGGGCCGCCAGGCGGGCGGCTTCGGCCTCGATCAAACCATCGAAAAACGTGGCCACGGCGGCCCCGAGGGTCGCGGCCTCGGGACGGCTGAGGGCGAGGAAGTTGGCAACTTCACGTTCGACCAGGGCCGCAGCGGCCACCACTTCTTCCTGGCGCAGGCGCTGGTGGGCGGCGATCACGCCCTCCAGGTGGTCGATGTTGTAGACGTAGACGTCATCAATGGTCGCCACCGCCGGGTCCACATCCCGGGGCACGGCCAGGTCGATCAGGACCAAGGGCCGACGACGGCGACCGATGCTGCCGGGTGTGATGACCGCGTGGGGGGCGGCGGTGTAGGCGACCACCAAATCCGCCTCCGCAACCGCCGCCGCCAGGTCCTCCCACGGACGGACCACGGCGTTGACCTGACCGGCCAGCAAGGCCGCCCGTTCGTGACTGCGGTTGACAATGGTGATGGCCTGCACGCCCTGATCGACGAGGTAACGGACGGTCAGTTCCGCCATCTCTCCGGCCCCCAGGACCAGCAGGCGGGCCTGGGCCAGGTCGCCGTGGACCTGGCGGGCCAGATCGACGGCGACGGTGGCGATGGACGTGCGATGACGGGCGATGCCGGTGTCGGTTCGCACGTCCTTGGCCACCGCCAGGGCCCGCTGAAAGAGGGGATTGAGCAGGGTGCCGGTCCAACCGGCGGTACGGGCCGTTTCATAGGCCGTGCGCACCTGACCGAGAATCTGTTCCTCGCCCAGGACCAGGCTTTCCAGCCCAGCGGCAACCCGAAATAAATGGCGGACGGCCGCCGGGCCCCGATGGACATAGGCCGACGACAACCACGCCTCGGAAGGGCCGCCACCCAGCAGGTCGGCCACCCGGCGCTCATCGACGGCCCCCACCAGATAGCACTCCAGGCGATTGCAGGTCGAGACCAGAACCACCTCGCCGGCGTCGGTCCCATCCCGCAGGCGGCCTACGACCTCTGGCAGAGACCCGGGGCCGACGGCCAGGCGTTCACGGATTTCCAAGGGCGTCCGGTGGTGGTCGACCCCCAAGACTAACACCGGCAGCACCACCTCAGCCATGGGCGACCACCTGCAGGGCCAGGGCCCCAAGGGCCGCCAGAACCATCACCTGGACCGCCGTCATGGCCAAGCCACGACGCCCCAGGCGGTCCGACAGGCGCAGGGCCAGGGCGACCACCAACAGCAAGCACGACAGGAGGGCCAGGAGGATGCTGGGATGCAAAAGCCGGACCTGGGGCGACATCTGGAGGGCCGCGCCACCCGCCGCCAGCCCCGCCATCAGGAGCGCCGCCGCGACCACCAGGGCCCGCTCGGTGAGGGTCGCCAGCAGGGGCAGGGTCGGCAGGCGCAGGGCCCGGGGCTGGGCACTTTTGAGGAGCCGCGAGGTAATCAGCCACAACCCCCCAGCCCCGCCGGCCACCAACGCCGCCGCCAGATGAGCCGCCATGCAGGCCGCATGGACGACGATCACCGCCCGGCTTCCGACGCCGGCCTCAGCGGGCACCGGGGTCGCGGCCCCGGCCATGGTCAGGAGGATCGCCATGCACCCGACCGGCAGGGCCAGCAGGCCCCGGGTCGGGCCGGTCAACCAGCCGGTGGCAAACAGCAGACCGGCCACGGCGGCCCACAGACCCAAAACCCCATAGGCGAAATCCCGGTGCCCGGGATCCCCCAGGGACAGCCCTAGGGATACGGTCAGGGCCGCAAAAGCGGCGCCCTGCCACACCGTCCCGCCATGGCTGCCGGGGGCCCGCTCCTCGACCGGAATGCCCAGGGTCGTCCACCACCGCAGGGCGGCGATGCAGGACAACAGACCCGCGAGGGCCATGGCGCACAGGGCGGCAAGGTGCATGGGCGGGAAGGGTAGCCACCCCCCCGGGCGGGAAAGGACCAGGACGTCGCCACCCGCACCAGAAATCCCCATCACGCCCAGGACAGCGGCGTGGGCCGTCCGATCGAACGTTTGCCTCACTATCTCTACACCATTCAAGACTCTGTAATTTGCCGAGCTGCCGTTTTTGGGGTAACCTTTGTCTATGTCGTCACCTTCCAGCCTGGCCAGCCACCTGCGACAATTGACTACGGTCTTGCTGATCGCCCTTGCGGTCCTGGCGATCTTGGGCTCCGGAGTGGCGGTAATGGTGCGGTATCAAGTCGCCCAGGTGACTGGTAAAGCGGCCCCCATCCAAGCCGCGACCGCGCAGGTCCAGTCCAGCCTGGAACATCTGGCGGCCAAGACCGTCGACCTCCAGCTTGCCGACCAGGAAGACCATCGGAGGTCCGTTCGCCAGGACATTGATCAGCTCATCGTGGACCTGCGCCAAAGCATCGGAGACGCTGCACGGCTAGAGGTCGATCTGGATCTTCACGGAGTCGATCTGCTGGTCCAAGACGCCGAGGCCCTGGATCGGCTGGTGGCGACTCGAATCACTCGGCATGCCACCCTCGCCGAAGCCCTTCGCAAGACCGACGAAGCCATGCGGGTGGTGACCCAGGCCAGTGAGACGCTCACCGATTTACTCGTCAAGACACGGACCGGAGCCCAGGCCCAGGTCACCGCAGCCCAAACCCGGGCCCAGGTCGCCAACACCGCAATCCGCACCCTCCTGACCCTCCGCCGTCAGTTATCCGATGGCCGGTTCCTGATCAGCCAAGTGGCCACGGAATCCAAAAAGCGGCGCCTCAGCGCCTATGGCGACCGATTCCTGGCCCTTGGCAATGCGATTGCTGAGTTGGCTCCGGAGGTCCGGGAAGATCTTCGGACGGAAGTCGCCAACTTTGGCAAGGAGGTTGGAACCCTCGACCAAACCCTGGTGCCCCTGCGGGTTGCCACCTTGGCCGAGCCCACTGATGCCACGGCTCAGGAGGCCCTCGCCACCGCCGTCACGGCGGCTCAAGCCCGCCAGGAGGCCCTCGGCACGACCCTGGCCGGGGTCATCGACGACTTGACCTTGGAAGTGGATGAGGCCCGCCGTCATGCGGCCCTGGCCCTAGAGGGTTTGCAGACGGTGGCCGGGGCCGTGGAACTGGCGTTACGGACTGGCACCTCGGCCCAGATCCTCAGCCAAGCGACCTTGCAACTTCGACATACGTCATCCATGACCGCTACGGAAGCTGCCCGGAAGGAAGTTGAAGGAGCCCTGACCGCCTTGGATCGGAACCTGGAACAGCTGAGCCGAACCCTCGGGATCCTGGCCATGGCCAAGGAACGTCAGCGAGTCCATGGAGTACGGGAGCACGTTGCCCCCCTGCGCCAGGTATTGCTCGGCCCCCAGGGGTTGTCGGCGCAGGTCGAGGTGGAAGTGACGGCTCAGAGCGAACAAGCCCAGCTGATCGCCAGCAGCCACCAACGTCTAGAAGCCCGTCTGTCGGCCTCGGCCACCGCCGCCCTCCAGGCGGAAAGCCTGGCCCAAGACACCTACCGACACCTGAACCTGGCCAGCCTCGGGGCCATGGTGGCCACCATCGGATTCGGCGCTCTGGCCCTCATCCTCGGCTGGCGTTCCTCACGCCGAATCGGCCGGGCCATGCTGGCCGCCGAAGGAGAGCAGCACCAACGGACCGCCTCTTTAGCGACTCTGATCCGTCGTATCCAAGCCAGCATCGACCCCTTAACCGCCGCCAGCAATCGTCTGGCGGGAACCAGCCGTGACCTTCAGGACCGCTCAGCCACGGACGAATCGAAGGCCCAGACCACCGCCGCTGCAAGCCAAGAACTCGCCCGAACTGCGGAGGCCCTGGCCGCCAGCGCCCGGGAACTGACCTCCGCCAGTGGCGCCATCAGCGAAGACGCCCAAGCCACCCAGCGCCAGGCTGAGGCCGCCGCCAACGCCGCGCGCGAGACCTCCGTCATCATCAGTCGCCTCCAGACCGCCGGCAATGACATCGTGCAGGCGATCTCCGGTGTCAGCACCATTGCCGCCCAAACCCGCTTACTGGCCCTCAACGCCGCCATCGAGGCCGCCAGTGCCGGAGACGCCGGACGGGGCTTCGCGGTGGTCGCCAACGAGGTCAAGCAACTGGCCCACCAAACCACCAAGGAAAATGACCTGATCGCCCGCCAGGTCACCGCCATGCGATCGTCGTTGGTAGAAGCGGTGGAGGCCATGGCCCGCATTGATGGCGCGGTGGCCCAGGCCAGCGAGGGCCAAGCCCGGATCGCGGCCGCCGTCGAACAGCAGTCCGCCACCACCACCGAGATGCTCGATCGCCTGGGCGGCATGGCCACGGACTGTCGGTCCGCCGCCGAGGCCTTGGCCGGGCTGGCCCAGGGTTCCACCGCCACCGCCCGCGAAGCCCTCGACCTCACGGCCCTCGCCGACCAACTCCAAGGCATGGCCCGGGACCTCGACGATCTGGTCCGCGCCCCTTCCTCCAGCCCCTAGGACTCCACCCCATGATCCGCAGCACCCTGCTCCTTCTCACCGCCCTCGCCATCCCCGCCCTGGGGGCCGATGGCCTGACTCCGACCGAAGTCGTGATTGGCCAATCGGCACCCCTTACGGGCCCGGCCGCCGGCCTTGGAAAAGGCATGAACGTCGGTCTCGAGGCGTGGATCGCCAAGACCAATGCCGCCGGTGGCATCCACGGCCGGACGATTCGCCTCGTGACGGTTGATGACCAATACGACCCCGCCAAGTGCGCGGATGCGACCGGCGAACTGATTGAAGACCGCAAGGTCTTTGCCCTGGCGGGATTTGTCGGCACCCCGACCTGCAAGGCCGCGATCCCGGTCCTGACCGAGGCCAAGGTCCCCTTGATCGGTGCCTTCACCGGCGCCGGCCTGCTGCGCAAGGATGACGCCACCGGCAAACCCCATCCCTGGGTGCTGAACCTGCGCGCCAGCTACGGCAACGAAACCGAAGCCATCGTCGCCCACTTCGCCAAGCTGGGGAAAACGAAAATCGCGGTGTTCCACCAGAACGACTCCTTTGGTGAGGCCGGCCTGAAGGGTACGGAAGCCGCCCTGAAAAAGCGCAACCTGGCCCTGGCCGCCAAGGGCACTTTCGAACGTAACACCGTGGCCGTGAAGGCCGGCTTGGCCGCCATCAAGGAAGCCGCCCCCGATGCCGTGGTGATGGTCGGCCCCTACACCCCGATCGCGGCGTTCCTGAAAGAGGCCAAGGCCATCGGCCTGACGGTGCCCATGGCCACCGTGTCGTTCGTCGGCACCGAGAACCTGATTGCCGCCGCCGGCGCGGATGGCGATGGGGTCCTGATCAGCCAGGTCGTTCCGTCACCCCAGGACGCCACCGTGCCCCTGGTAAAGGAGTACCAGGAAGCCCTCACGGTCGCCTTCCCCGACGCCAAGCCTGGCTACGTCAGCCTGGAAGGCTACGCCACCGGCAAGACCCTCGGGGCGATTCTCGACAAGACTGGCAAGGAACCGACCCGGGCGGGCCTGGTGACCGCCGCCGAAGGCCTTCAGGGCCTCGATCTGGGGGGTCTGACCCTGACGTTTGGCCCCGAAGACCATCAAGGTTCGGATGCCGTGTTCCTGACCGTGATTCACCAGGGGGCCGCAAAGGCGGTGAGGGACTAGTGGGTTTGACAGGTCTAGCAGGGCTGGTGTATGATGGCTCTATGGAATCCCCGAGCCCCCTAGCCATCAATCTTCGTACCTTGACCCGGGTGCTCCTCTTGAGCCTCGCGATCCTCGGCCTGACCGGTTCGGCGGTGGCGGTGGCGGTGTGGCAGCGAGCCAGTTTAGTCGCGGATTTTACCGTACCGCAACAGGAGGTGGCGGCAGGGGCCCTGCTCCAGGTCAAGGGGATCGCCAGTGGGTTGCCCCTGTTGGGGATGGCCGCGGATGAGTCGACCCGCAGCTCTAATTATGATGAGCTTCGCAGCCACCTAGCCGCCCTAGAAGCCTTGGGATCGCGGGCCCAGGGCCTGGGCATGCCCCAGGATGATGCCGTGGTCGCCAGGCTGAAGACCGGGATCGACCACCTTGATCGGGTTGTCCGTCAGGGCCTTGCGCGGGCGGCCGCTAAACAGGTCGCTGTCGACCAAGCCCTGGCCAAGACCAACGACATGGTGACGGCGACCAACACCCTGACCACCACTCTGGTCAAAGTCCGTTCCAACTCCCGGACCCAGGTGATCGCCAGCCAGCGGCGCAGCGTGGTGGTCAATGATCGCATCAAGGCCCTCCTCGGAACCCGACGGATCCTGGCCCAGGTTGACCTGTGGGTCGACCGGGCCCAACAGGCCACCACCATGGAAGGCCTTCAGGACGTGGTCCCGCGCCTAAGCGCCAATGCGGATATCCTCGATGCCTTGGCCAAGAGCCTGACCGACGAACTTCACGACGACACCCTGGTCGTGGTCGGCCTGCTGCGGAAGGCCGCCGAGCCCGAGGGATTCCTCGACCTGCACCTGAGGCGTCGCCAGGCCCCAACGGACGAAACCCTGAGCAAACGCGCCCTCGAAACCACGGCAGCCTTCTCCACGGCCATTGCCAGCCTGGGCAATCGCACGGGGGTGATGATCGAAGACCTCGACGGCGAGGTCGAGGTGGCCAAGACCGCGGCCAAGACCGCCCTGACCAGCCTCCAGCAATCGGCAGACGCCTACGACGGAGCCGCGGCCCTGACCGCCAGCAGCTTGAGCCTGGCCAATCACGTGCTGGCCCTGGCCTCCGCCAAAGAAAGCACGGTCATCACAGAAAAAAGCAAAGAAATCCGTCGCCTGCTTGAGGACATGGCTGCCACCCTTGGCAAGGTCGGTCCGATCCTGAGCAGCCTTGGCTTGACCCGGGAACAACGGGCCCTGGACGACCTGGCCAGCGTTCTGGCCCCCCTGACGTCATCCCTCACCGGGCCCCAGGGCCTGGCGGCCCAGGCCGAAGCGGACATTGCCGCCCGCCGCGAGATCCTGACGCTCCAGAGAGAACTCGATGGCATTCTGACCACGACCCTGACCTCGGTGCAGGCCTCGGCCACGGTGGCCAAGGACCAGGCCCGGGGGACCATGGAAGCCCTCAAATCCCTGAGCATCTGGGCCCTGATCCTGCTGGCCAGTGTGAGTGTCGTCGCCCTGCTGGTGGCTTGGCGCCGCTCCCGCACCATCGGCCGGGCGATCCTGGCCGCCGAGCAGGACCAACGTCTACGGGCTGGCGTACTGGCTCACCTCGTGCAGCAGATCGAAAGCCAAATCACCCCCCTGACCCAGGCCGCCGATGGCCTGACCGGCACCAGTAAATCCCTCCATCACCGGGCCCAGGGAGACGAAACCCAATCCCAGGGCGTGGCCGCCACCGCCCTGACCCTGGCCCAGGCCACCGACGAGGTCACCCGCAGCGCCCGCGAGATCCAGGCCAGCATCACCAGCATCTCCGACGACGCCCAGAACACCCAGCGGAGTGCCGAGGAGGCGGCGGTGGCCGCCCGCGAGGCCACGGGCCTGATCGAGGAATTGTCGAAAGCCAGCAACGCCATCGCCCAGTCCACGGCGGGCGTCACCGCCATCGCCAACCAGACCCGCCTACTGGCGCTCAATGCGGCCATTGAAGCCGCCAGCGCCGGGGACGCCGGCCGCGGCTTCGCCGTGGTGGCCAACGAGGTCAAGGGCTTGGCCCTGCAGACCGCCACCGAGAACCAGCAAATCGCCCAGCGGGTGACCGCCGTCCAGGCCGCCATGGCCCGGGCCCAGACCGCCATTCAACGGATCGACCATGCCGTGAACCAGGCCAGTGAGGGCCAGTCCCGGATCGCCGCCGCCGTCGAGCAGCAGACCGCCACCACGACCGAAATGGTCGACCGCCTCGCCCAGATCGCCGGCGGCCTGGCAGAGACCGCCCAGTTGATGGATACCATCGCCGGCAATGCCGGATCCACCAGCCGCGAAAGCCTCGACCTTACGGCCTTGGCCGAGCAGCTGCAGGGCATGGCCAGCCAACTCGACACCCTGGTCCGCTCCCAAAGTGCCAGCGCCGCCCACGCGGCCGTCTGATCGACGCCTTCAAGAGGATCTTCCCCGGAGCCCCCGGGGCGACATCCCCGATTCCCGCCGCAGGAGTTTATTAAAGGCCTGAAGGTCATTCGCCCCAACCTGGCGGGCGATGTCGGGAATCGTTAGGTCCGAGGCTTTCAAGAGGTGCACCGCCTGAGCGACCCGGCGCTGGCGCGCATAGCCGACCACCGTCACCCCCAGGCGGGCGCGAAACGTCCGGGCCAAGTGTTCGCGACTGCAGCCCAATTCAGCCGCGAGGTCGCGGATATCGATGGGACGGGGCAGGAGCGCTTCGATGCGGGCCCGGGCCCGCTGGACAAGGTCCTCGGCTGGGGCCCCGGGGGCGGCGGCCAGGACTCGGGCCAGCACATCCCACAGCCGAATGGCCGCCCGCCGGGGCTGGGTGACCATCCACGGAATGGCCTCCCGCAGGTCGGCTTCGGCCCGGGCGTAGTCCCGACCCAGGTCGACGAGGCGGGGGACCACGACCGCCGGCCCTGGGGCGAGTCGGAAATGGGCGTAGGTGTGGGCACTCCGACCTTCCAGGTCATAGCACATGTCCTGGCCGGGCGGGGTGATCCCAGCCGCCCC
Organism: uncultured Planctomycetota bacterium; assembly: GCA_903902515.1. Taxonomy (GTDB): domain Bacteria; phylum Planctomycetota; class UBA11346; order UBA11346; family UBA11346; genus CAIUVD01. The sequence continues at coordinate 14,957 of CAIUVD010000267.1, forward strand.
CGGGCGAATTGCCAGGTCCTGGCCACCGATCACCGCCCGCGCGGCATAGGGATAGAGATGGACCTGCCACAAATCGTGCAGCCGCCAACGGGTGATGCCTGGCCCTTGGGCACCAAGGGCGATGGCAACCGGTTCGGGTGGACCGTCAGGCATCAAAAGGACTGGGGACACATCACAAATTGACCACCAATCTCACCCCGTGGCAATAGGCAGGGACACCCCGGTCGTCATCATCACTCCCATGAGTAACGCTTCCCAGACCGCCATCCAGACCGCCAAGGACCTGCGCACCGAGTTCGAGCGCGAAGGCTATCTGGTCCTACGAAACCTCATTCCCCATCATCACCTGCAGGGCGTTCGCGACGCCATCACTCGCCGGGTAACGACGATCCGTGCCGAACTGGCGGCCGAAGGTCTGGTTCCCCCGGGCCCCCTCGAATCTTTCCCCCGCAACCTGTGCTTTGCCGGCGCCCACGCCCATCGCTACGGTCGCTCCTGGACCGATGCTCTGGCAACTCCCGAAGTCTATGCCCTGCACCGCAGCCCGGCCCTGCTCCAGACCGTCCAGACCCTCCTCGGACCCGACATCCAAGGGCACCGGCAGTTCAACCTGCGGCCAAAACTTCCCGGGCAGGGTCTCACCGTCGTGCCGTGGCACCAGGACACTGGCTATTACGGCCCCCACACCGCTCAGGATGACATCATCACGGTGTGGATGCCCTTGGTTCCCGTGGACGCCATGAATGGGTGCATGCAGGTCATCCCCCGTTCCCATCTCCTCGGAGCCATCCCCCATCAAACCGGGGTTGGTGAGGGCGACTTTCTGGAAGCCGTCGGCGGCTGGCAGCAGGCCGATATCGTCACCGTCCCGATGATGCCTGGGGACGCCCTCGTGATGCATAACCTGGTGTTGCATCGTTCTGGCGAGAATCGCACCAACGGTATCCGCTGGTCCATCGACTGCCGGTTCTTCGCCCCGACCACCCCCCACGCCGAGGAGCTGAACCGCGGCTTCCCCGCTCCGTGGATGCTGACCGGAGATCACCCGACCCCGGCCAACACCTGGACCTCGTGGTACGCAGGCGCCTGATGCCCATGAAACTCCTCCTCGTTCGTCATTCCTGGGGCTTTGACCGGCCCCTGGCCGATCTGATCCCGTGGGCCAAAGCCCGGGGCTATGGGGCCATCGAAACCTCGGTGGTCGGTATGACCGAAGCCACCGCCGATGATCTGCGTCGGCGGCTGGAAGCGGCCGACCTCGGCCTGGTGGCCCAGATTGCCACCGGTGGGTATGGGGTGGGGGCCCACCGCACGGTGGAGGGGGATCTCGCGTCCTTCACCGCCCAAACCGCACTGGCGATACGCCTCGGGGCCCGCCTGATCAACGCCCACAGCGGGCTTGACGCCTGGCCCGCCGCTGAGGTCCGACATTTCTACCGTGAGCTTGCCCAACGGGAGGCCGATCTGCCCATACCCGTGGCCCACGAGACCCACCGGGGCCGCTGTTTCCACAGTGCGTGGGCGGTCCGCGACCTGTTGCCGGACCTCCCGGAGAGCCTGCGTTTCTGTGCCGATTTCAGCCACTGGTGTTGTGTCGCCGAACGGCTGGTGGAGGACCAGGTCGAGGTCATCCAGGCGGTCGCCCGGCGGACCATCCACCTCCATGCCCGGGTCGGCCACGGCCAGGGCCCCCAGGTTTCTGATCCCCGCCTGCCGCGTTGGGCCAGCGCCGTGGCCGCCCATGAACGCTGGTGGGACCTGGTGTGGGACGCCCAGGAAGCTGCGGGGATGCCGGTCAGCAGCCTGACCCCGGAATTCGGCCCGGATCCCTACCTCGAACCGTCCGGCGATCCCCTGGCGGACCGGCAGCGCCTTGAGGACATCTGTGAATGGCAGACCCAACGCCAGGCGGCGCGTTTCCACGGCCGTCCGGCGAGATAATCTGACGAACCGCCTCCGAGCGGATCGTCCCTGGGACCGCGTGCCGCTGGCGCGCAGGGGAAATTATGGGGGAGACAGAGGTTTCGAGCGCGCCAGCGGCGCGCGGTCCCAGGGACGACATGAGGAGCTGTCGACCAAGAGTTCGGGTGAAACTCCAACGGGGGGCAGGTTAATGCCGTAATTTCCGCAGTTCGTCGCACAGGGTGCGGGTGGCCAAAGAGGTGTCGCCCATCCGGGAGAGCAGGCGGATGGTGCGGGCGACCTTGAGATCTCGGATCGGGCGGGTCCGCAATTCGCCGCCCATCACGCATCCGTCGGGAATGATGCCCAGGCCCAGGCCCGAGCGGACCATGGCCTTGATGACCTCGACATTGGCGAGGCCCATCACCGGATTGAACTCCAAGCCGGCCTTGGCGAAGGCCTGATCCAAGAGGGTGCGAATGGTCAGGCCGGCCCCAAAGGTCACGAGCCGCCGAGCCGCCAACCCGGCGAGGGTGTCGGGAACCTGATCCTCCGGCATGGACGGCGGGTAGGCCACCACCAGGGGGTTCTGGTAGAGGCGTTCGCTCTGAAGGCGCGGATGTTCGGTGGTGCCAAGGGCCACGTCGAGTTCGCCATCCAGCAGCAGGGTCATCAACTGGGGGGAAGACAGGCAGGTGACCTGGACATCGATCCGGGGATGGGCCTGAAGAAACCGCGCCAGGACCGGCGGCAGGACGTAAATTCCCACGGAATCCACCGTCCCCAGGCGGACCACCCCCGACACCTCGCCACGCCGGGAGCGGACCCGCTCCGGCAGGCGGGCCAGCCCCGTGAGCAGTTCCCGGGCGCCCTCCGCCAGGCTTTCGCCGGCGGGGGTCAGGCGGGCACCTTGACTGGTGCGTTCCAGCAGCGGTACGCCGAGGGTCTTCTCCAGGTCCTGGATCTGGCGACTGATGCTCGGCTGGGTCAGGCCCCGGGCCCGGGCGGCGGCAGACACGGAGCCATGCTCCGCAATCGCCAGGAGACTGGCCAGGGCATGGGGCGACAGATCGGGGATGTTCATGGGCCGTCCGCATGGGCGGTGCCGATGGGCCGGCCCGCCAGAGTCAGGGGGAGGGTGGCCCCGGGGGCCAGGACCAGGGGATCCAGGCGCGGAGCCCACAAGCGCACGGGGCCGGGGTCGCCGGGCAGGTGGAGGACCACCGTCCGCTTGCCCCGCTCCAGCCGTTGGCCGACGGCCTCGGGACTGGTCGTGCACACGACCCACAGGCGCATATCCGGGTGGATCTTGCAGCCGTGACGGAGGACCTCGCCAGCGGGCCAATCCACGGCCCGGGTGAGCAGCGACCCCGGGGCTCCGAGGCCAAGGTCCACGTCCTGCTTCAGGCGACCATCGAGGGCGAAAACGTTGTGCTGCTGGGTGTCGGAATTGCGAATTTCCAAGGTTGCGCCAGGGGCGGCGATGACCACCGCCGGGGTAAAGGTGCGCTCCACCTGATCGACGGTCACGGTCGCGGGCAGGCGACCGGTACGGCCTTCGTACCATACCGCCACCGCCTCGGGCGGCGGAGCGGTGAAGGTCAGGGTGATCTCCACCGCCCCTAAACTGGCCGCCCCCAGGACCAGGGCGGTGACGGATGGCATCCACGAGGTCATGGCCAGGATGCTTGCCATGGCACGCCAATTACCAGGGATGGTCACCATCATTACGGGGGCCAGCGATGGCATCGGAGCCGCCCTCGCCCGGCACCTCGCGGCGTCGGGTGGGCGGCTGGTCCTCAATGCCCGGGGCCGGGAACGGTTAGAGGCCCTGGCGGCGACCCTGCCCGGCTCCCCGGTGTTGGTCACCGGGGACGTGGCAGATCCGGCCACCGCCCAGGCCCTGGTCAATGCGGCCCGCCAACATTTTGGCCGCATCGACACGGTGGTGGCCAACGCCGGGTACGGCCTGGTGCGAACCATCGCCGACACCACCCCGGAGGAATGGCAGGCGATCCTGGCCACCAATCTGCTAGGGACCATCCACCTGGTGCGGGCGGCCCTGCCCCACCTGGCCACCCAGGACCTCCGGGATGGCTACCGAGGGCACGTGATGCTGGTGTCGAGCGCCCTGGCCCGCCGGGGCCGGCCCGAGGCCGGGGCCTATAGCGCCACCAAAGCCGCCCAATTGTCGGTGGCCGAGGCCCTGCGCGTCGAGGTAGCGGACCAGCGGATCGCCGTGACCTCGGTCCACCCGGTGGCGACCGCCACCGGCTTCATCAGCGCCGCCGAGGCCCATGGCGGAACCTGGGCCCGAGGCACCTCGGAACCCGTCCAAGATCCCCAGGTGGTGGCCCGGGCGATGGCCGATGCCATTGCCCGACCCCGGGCCGAAGTCTGGCCCCATGGCCTGAGCCGCTGGGCCCTCGGTCTGGGAACCCTGTGGCCCACACTGTTTGATGGCTATTTCCTGCGGCGGATGCGCAGGAAATAGGGGTCACGGATCCCAACCACCCTCGACTTCGGCTGCCACTCATCGCTTGTACGGGTGGTGGTTCGCGCCCATACTCGGGCCAATTCCCATGGACGTCCTTGCCACCCCCACGCCCGCGACCGCACCCCGGGACGCCCGCGTTCCGGTGGCTGCGGCACGCAAACCGGAATCGGCGGTGGCGGTGCGGGTGGCCACCAAATCGGCTGATGACGGCGTGCGCGTCACCGTCTCGTCGGCCGGCCAGTTGTTGGCGGGTACCGACGGTTCGCCCCAGGCCGTGATCAGCCAGTTGGAGACCCTGCGCCAGCAAGCCTTGGATCCCCAACGGCCCGACCCGGCCCTTGCGGCGGCTATCGCCCGGGCCCTGCAGGCGGCCGAAGAAGCCCTTCGGCAGGAAAAACTTGAAGAACAACGGCGGCAAGAGGCGAAACGCAACCTGACGGAGGAGGCCCCTCAGGAATCAGCCCCGCCCCTGGCCCTGCCAACTGAGTCCCTGCGACCCCTCGGCGCGGCAGATCGCCTGCGGCGGGCGGCGGTCGAAGGAGCCTACCTTGCGGGGGATCTGGCCCCAGGCGGCTTGGGGATCTCGACGGTCGGATAGCGGTAATTCACCCCCTTTATTAAGGTCGCGTTAGGGGGAGTACAGACTGACCGGGTTGCACCGTGCACGACCTTGCCCCTGTGACGCGGGCCGATTTTTGGGTAGACTCCCCAAGCCCCATGCACCCCTTGCCGAGCATCCACGCTATTGCCCGTCACCTCGGGCTGGCGCCGTCCACCGTCTCGAAGGTCCTCGGTCCCCATGCCGAGCGCTACCGCATCGGTACGGAAACCCGTGAGCGCATCCTCAAGGCTGCGGAAGAGTTAGGGTACCGGCCCGACCTCCGGAACCGGGCCCGGGCCATGCGACGCACCGGCATGGTCGGCGTGCTCTATGCCACGCCCTCCCCGACCACCCACGTGGTCTTCGAACACTTCGGGACCCTGGCGGCTGAAGCCCTGGCCCGCCATGGTTGCCGACCCTGCTACCTCCCGGCCGCGAACTGGGCGGAAGTCCGCCGCTGCCTGGCCGAGCACCGGGTGGACGGCTGCATCCTCATCCCCCCCCTGCCGGCAGCAGCCACGGATGACCGACCACCGGAATCCCTCCCGATGGTCGTGGTGAACGCCCTGGCCGATCTCCCGGTACCCCAGGTGATCACGGATGACGCCCAAGGAGTGACCCTGCTGGTGGACCACCTCGTCGGCCTTGGGCACCGCCGCATCGCCTACGCGGATCTGCCGACGCGGCCCTTCGGCCATTATAGCGAAACGGCCCGGCGGCAGGGATACCAGGAGGCGATGCGGCGGCAGGGTCTGGAACCGGGGGATTACCGGGGCGACGCTGACGGCCTGGTGGGATTTCTTGATTCCTGGGGAGGAACTGCGGCCATTACCTACAACCACCAGCTGGCCCTCGACATCTCCCAACGGATTCGCCGCACCGCCATCCCGGTACCAGCACGCTTTAGTTTCGCCTGTGCCTCGGATACCTCCTATGGGGTCTTGCTCGATCCACCCTGGACCGCGATCGAGATCCCGATGGCGGCCATGGTCGACCGAGCCGTCGGCGAGTTGATGGCCTTGATTGAGGGCCGAACGGCATCCGACCTGCGGCGGATCGTGGTCCCCCAAACCCTGCGCATCCGCGGGACCACCGGCCCAGCACCCGCGAGAGCCTAAACACCTCGGCTTGGTGTATCATAACCTCGGAGTGTTCCGTTCGGGAACGCTCCGCGGGAAAGCCACCCGGAGGTCTATCTCCTGGATCGAGAGCATCCCCGATCCAGGACGGACCATGCGCCACGCGTTTTATTCCCTCATCACCCCCCATCTCCATCCCGACCAGGCGATCGAAGAAGCGGTCCGCCTCGGCTTCCAGGGCATTGAGTGGAGGATTGCGGCCCCCTCGGAGCCGATTGCCAGCCCGCGAACCTATTGGGAGGGCAATCGCTGCAGCCTGAATCCCGCGGATCTGGCCAAGGAACTGCCCCCCCTGGCCAACCGGGTCCGGGCCGCGGGCCTCGTCCCCCTGTCCATCTGCCCCTATGCCACCACCGCCGAGCCTGAGGTCATCGAAGGCTTCCTGCAAACGGCGGCCACCTCCGGCGTGGATCTGGTGCGGGTGTGCGTCCCGCGTTACGACCCCAAGACCTCCTACACCGCCCAGTTTGACGCCCTGCGCCGTCAGGTGGCGGCGATCGAGACCCTAGCCCGCCGCGCCGGGGTGCGGGCATGCCTGCTCCAGCACTCCGGGACCCTGCTGCCGTCGGCCAGCGCCTGTGCCCGTGCCTTGGAAGGGGTGGATCCCCAGCACCTGGGCCTGTTCCTGGACGTCGGCCATTTCGTGCGGGAGGGATACGAGGACTTCGGGATCGTCATCGACCTGGTGGCCGACTACCTGGCGGAGATCCACCTCCGGAATGGCTGGGTGCGACCGACGGGCACCCAGCCTGGCTTGGCCTGCGCGACCCCCGATGCGGAGTGGGGGCGGCTCGATGCCGGCCAAGTCCCCCTCGGCCTCTTGGCCGAAGCCCTGGCCCGCCGGGCCTGGGACGGGTGGCTGGTCCTGGAGGACTTCTCGGATCGCCCCCAAGCCCTGCGCCTCCAGGAGGGCCTTGAGACCATGCGTCGCCTCTCCTACCTCGCCACCCCCACCAACCCCTGACATCGGAGTACGTATGCCCATTTCCCGACTGCTCCTGATCCCGCTACTCGCCGGCCACCTGGCCGGAATGGATTCCCTGGCTCCAGTCATCGCCCCCGAGGTGGTGCCGCCGGTGGTGGCCCAGGTACTGCGCGTCGTGCCGCCAACTCCAGCCGAATTCGTGAGCCGTATCAGCAAAACCCATCCCCGCCTCCTCCTGACCAACGACGATCAAGCACGCTTGGTGGCACGGCTGGCGACCGATCCGATCGCCCAGCGCTGGCTGGGGGCCATTCGGGCCAATGGGGCTTACTATGAAGGGCAGCCTCCGATCGCGTATGTGCCAGAGCCCATCCCCGGTCAGCGGGCCCAGGTCGGTCCCATGCTGTGGCCCGGTCGGGCCTTCGTGGATCGCGTCCTGACCCTCGGATTATTGGCGCGCTTGGAACCTGCCGGGCCGGCCTTTGAACGGCTGCGGCAAGAAGTCCAACATGCCCTGACCTGGGCCGATTGGGGCAATGACATTGCCCGCTATGAGATCGCCTGCGGCATGGCCATCGCGTATGACTGGTGCCATGAGCGGTGGACCCCCGCCGAGCGCGCCGCCCTTGAGCAGGCCATGGCCCAGCGGGCCCTCGAAGGCTATCAAACGGATTTCCAGCGTTGGACCGGGAAGGTCCGACTCGCCAGCTCCCTCAACCGCAACAACGTCAATCTGGTCAATAATGCCGGTGCAAGCCTGGCGGCGATGGCCCTGGCCGACGTCAGGCCGGACCTGGCCGGTCCGGTCCTGACTCGCAGCTTCGCCCTGATTCAGGTGTCCCTGGCGGCCTATGGGGATGACGGCACCTGGTATGAAGGCATCAACTACTGGCGATTCGCGTCGCGGCACCTGGCGCAATACGCCGCCTGCCTGATCTCCGCAACGGGCAGCGACCAGGGACTGTTCCAGGAAGATCGGTACCCCGGGGTTGCCCATACCGCCGCCTGGGCCCTGCAGATGACCGCCCCTTCGGGCCGGCCGTTTGATTTTGCCGACGGTGACGCCCGACCCTTCGCCTCGGCCGCGCTGCTCTGGCTGGGCTGGCGGTATGGGATTCCCTTGGCGGTGGAGCACGAACGACGGATTCCCTTCCAATCCGCCACCGATCCCCTGCACCGGAACCTGGGCCGCGAAGTCGTCCACCGGCTGCTATTCGACCGCGACCACCTCCCCCCCGCGACCGCCGCCCCGGCCCTCGATGCCGACTTCCTGGACGGCGGCATCGGAGTGATGCGCTCCTCGTGGTCGGATCCGGCGGCCGTCTTCGTGGGAATCAAGGCCGGTACGGCCGACGGCAACCGCCACGCCCACCTGGATGCCGGGACCATCATCATGGAGGCCGATGGTCGCCGTTGGTTGACGGAAATTGGCCCCGGCCCCTACGAAAAACCGTATTTCGGCGAAGATCGCTACCGGTATTTCCAGGCTCGCACTGAAGGCCACGGGACGCTGATCCTCGATCCGGCCGGCCCTGCGGGGGGAAATCACCAGGAAACCGGGGTGGCCCGGGTCAAGATCGTTCGTTCCGAAGCCGGCATGGCGGAGGCGCAGGTCGATCTGCGCGGCGTCTACCCCACCGCCCAACGGGTTGAGCGGCGGGTCGTCCTGGACCGCACCTCGCGCCAGGTACGGATCGACGACACGGTCGCACTCCCGGTGGCCAGCACCATTCGCTGGCAGGCCTACACTCCGGCGCCCGGGGTCACGGTGAGCGAGGATGGTCGGTCCGTCCTGCTGTCCTATCCGGCGGATGCCACGAGCCCCGCAGCTTACCTGCGTCTACGCCTGAAATCCGACGACCTCGGACAGCGCTTCGTGGAGGAGGACGCCGCACCCCTGGATCCGGCGGTGGTGCGCAATCCCGGCACCGTTCCCGGCTTCCGTCGGCTCGCCATTGTGGTGTCCGGATCCCGGGAAGCCGCCTTTGCGGTCACCCTTGAACCGGGGCAGTGAACGATGTTGGCCACGCCCTCAACCCGTGACCCGGATCCCGTCCTCGGGGGATCCCCCCCGGCCGGGTGGCGGGCCGGAACCCTGACCTATACCGCCGGGGGCCTCGCCCTGCTGTTCGCCTTGCTGTTGGTCGGTGACTTCGCCTGGTCCCTGAAGGAGCGGGGGGTCGCCCCGGTTTTCCAGGTAGAATTGCGGCGCCAGGGGGCTTCGGATCTGCTCGTCGGGATGTTCCTTGGCGCGATCCCGTCCCTCATCTCGATCCTGGTCACCCCGGTCGTCGGGGTCCTCAGCGATCGGGCCCGCACTCGGTGGGGGCGGCGCATTCCGTTCCTGGCCCTGCCGACCCCCCTCATCGCCCTCGGGTTGGTCGGCATGGCCTGCACCACCGACCTCGCCACCCACCTCCAACCCTGGACCCCCGGCTGGGAACGGGCGACGGTCATCCTGGTCCTCTACGGCGTCCTGTGGACGGTCTTTGAGGTGGCCACCCTGGTGGCCAACGCCGTCTTCCACGGACTCGTCAATGATGTCGTGCCGGCCGCCCTGATCGGACGCTTCTTCGGGCTGTTCCGCGCCGTCAGCCTGGGAGCCGGAATCATCTTCAACACCTGGATCATCGGCCACGCCGAAGAAGCCTTCCGCATCATCATCCTCGGCATCGCCGCCGTCTATGTCGTAGGCATCACGGTGATGTGCCTGTTCGTCCGCGAAGGCGCTTACCCATCCCCCCCGCCGTGGCCGACCGGAGGTCCTCGCGGCGCGGTCCGGGGCTACCTTGGTCAGACCCTGCGCCTGGGGTATTACCGCCGAATCTTCGTCGCTGTGGCCCTCGGCGCCGTGGCCTTCCTGCCGGTCAACACCTTCAGCATCTTCGCCGCCACCTCCTATGGTCTGACCGTCGAGCAGTATGGCCGGTGGATGGCCGGGGCCTTTGTCGTCTCCCTGGTCATTGCCTACCCGATGGGGGCGATGGCCGACCGCCTCCACCCCCTGCGGATTGGGGCGGTGGCCCTGGCGGTCTACTTGGTGGCCCTGCTGGTCTCCTGGGCGCTGGTCGACAGCGGCACCGGATACGGCATCGCCTTCGCGATCCATGTGGTTATTTCCGGGGCGTTCTTCTCGGCTACCGCCTCCCTGGGGATGGTCCTGTTCCCCCGCTTGCAGTTCTCCCAGTTCGCTGCGGCCGCCACCATTGCCACCTCCTTGGCCACCATGGTGCTGTCGCCCCTGGCCGGTCGGATCCTCGACCTCACGGGTCGTGACTACCGCCTGACGTTCCTGATGGGGGCTTTGATCACCGCCACCGCCCTGGTGGTCTGGATCGTGGTCTGGCGCCAGTTCTGCACCCTGAATGGACCCCAGGGATACACCCCGCCCGAGCCCGGGCAGCTGACGTGAAAGGGCCTGATCATGCCGATGCCGATTTCCCGAGGTTTTACCCTGATCGAACTGCTGGTGGTCATCAGCATCATCGCCATCCTGGCCGGCCTGTTGCTCCCCGCGATCGGGCTGGTCAAGGACCAGGCCAAGCAGGCCCGGTGCCAGAGCAGCATTCGGCAGGTGGTCATGGCCGGCCTGGCCTACACCAATGACCAGGAAGGTGCGCTGGTGGATGTCGAAATCCCCACCTCCACCTACTGGACCATACTCCTCCAGGACTACGTGGATCAGGGCGTCACGGCGAATAACAGCGCCAGCTACAAGGCCAGCAACTTCTTTCAGTCCTGCCCGATGTTCGACCGCAACAAAACCGGATCAGGCTATGCCGTCAACGCCCAGTTGCGCTGGGACCTGGGAGCGGCCGGCGGGTCGGCACACAACCGCTGGGCCGTGAGCGACAAAGTGAACTGGACGACGTTCCGACTGTCCACCACCACCAAAATTCCTGGTCGTCTCTACCTTTCGGATTCATTCATCGATCCGGCCGGTAGCCAAACGGTCTACCGGAACTACCTGTTTCCGACCTACGATCACGACGATGCGGTCCTCCTGAATTCGGGATTCCGCCATCGCGGTCGGATGTCTGTGGCCATGCTTGATGGGCATGCGACGACCCTCAAACGGAGTGACGACCTGCTCACAGCCCTGAACGGCAACTGGTAGACCCGCTGACCGTGGGCGGCGGCATGGTTTCCCGGCATGCCCCAGCGACGCGGATCACTTCTGGGCGGGTTGTGGGGGAAGCGGTGCGTCATCAGTCCTCCGGGGTCAACCATCCGTCGGCAGATCTGGCGGTTGACGATCGCTGCCCGGGCGCCACGACCCAGGGCATGCGCACGGCGGTCATTGGAACGGGAACCTGGGGCACGGCGATGGCCGTCATCCTGGCACGTATGGATCGCCCGGTGGTACTGTGGGGCCGGGATCCGGCCAAGACAGCGACCCTGGACCGGGAGCGCCAGCATCCCCAGCTCCCCGGGGTCGTGCTACCGGCAGACCTGCGGATCACCGCCGATCCCACGGATCTGGTCGGCTGCGATCTCATTTTTTGGGCCGTGCCGACCCAACACACCCGGGCCATCGCCAGCATCCTGCCCTTACCGGCCGGGGTGCCGGTGGTCTCCTTGTCCAAGGGCTTGGAACAGACCACGTTGCTGACCGTCACGGGGATCCTGGGGGAAACCTACCCTGACCGGCCCTATGGCGCCCTGTCGGGGCCGAGCCACGCCGAGGAAGTCATGGCCGGACACCCGGTCGTCCTGGCCGCCGCCGGGCCTGACGAGGTCGGACGGCTCCTCGTCGAACGCCTTCACGGCCGGGCCTGCCGGCTGTACACGACCACCGACCTGCGCGGGGTCGAATTGGGGGGCGCCCTCAAGAATGTGGTGGCCGTAGCCGCCGGCATCGCCGAAGGCCTGGGCCTGGGGGATAACCTCAAAGCGGCCCTCATTACCCGGGGCCTGGCGGAGATCCGCCGCCTGGGCCGGGCCGCCGGGGCCCAGGACGTGACCTTCGCCGGGATGGCCGGCATCGGCGACCTCTTGACCACGTGTTACAGCCGCCACGGGCGAAATCGCGCCCTGGGCCTTGCCATTGCCAGCGGTGAAAACCCTCTAGCGTTCCTACGCCGTCAAGCCACCGTTGCGGAAGGGGCCTGGACCTGTCGTGCTGCCACGGCCCTCGCCGCCCAGTACGGGGTCGACCTCCCCCTCAGCACCCAGGTCGAGGCCGTGATCTGGCGCGATGCGCCGGTCCAGGCCGCCCTTGACGCCCTCTTTGCCCGCTCCCCTAAGGAAGAAGACGCATGAACACCTCCCGTGCCACCCTCCTGTCTGCCGCTCTGGTCGCGTCCTTCGCGTCCAGCGCCGCCGCCCTCGAGACCGAGCTCCAGGCCGGTGGCCTGTCGATCGGTGCCGATAAGAAGGAATTCGCCGCCCTGTTCAGCACCGAGCTGCAGAACAAGGCCATGAGCAACGGCATCGTGACCAACAACGATGCCAACCTCCACGCCGTCGGCAGCATCCGCTGGTACGGCGTTGGCCTGCACTTGGCCGGCGACTTTGCCGTTGGCCAGGACAAGGGCGGCTCCTACCTCGTCAATGACGACCCGACCCTCTACCGTACCCGTGAAGTCAAGCCCGGCGAAGTCACCAAGCTGGTGGCCAAGGTTGACTACCTGCTGGAGTTCGGCGGGGTGTACGAGCAGGAAAACAGCCCGTTCCTGCAGATCATCCCCCAGATCCAGATCGAGTCGATGCCCTACGCCAGCGTCAGCCCGCTGAAGTCTGACCAGACCTGGGTTGGCCTGACCCTGTGGTGGGCGCTGCCCATCGAAGGCATTGAATTGGGCACCAGCCAGGACTGGAACCTGGCCGACCCCGCCTACCGCGGTGCCGCCGGTTTCCGGGAGTTCTACCAGTTTGGCAATCTCGATCTCGCCTTCTGGCAGATCGCCAACTGGGGCGACGACAACTACCACAACTACCTCTCGGGCGCCAAGGGCCCGGGCTTCACCACCAGCGACATCGGGGCCAAGATCACCACCCCGACCCTGTGGCGTGAGTGGTGGTTCACCACCAAGGCCAACTGGTCCTACTGGCTCCAGCAGACCGACCGCGACAACATCGAGAACGGCATCGACCAGGATGGCAAGAGCCTGGGTGCCCTGCGCGGCGACGCCGGCGACCTCCAGTTCAGCGTCGGCATCGAGTGGCGCTCGGAATAATCCCCGTCTGCGGATGAGGATCGACACGAACCGCCGGGGCTTCCCCGGCGGTTCGTGCTTTTCCACCCGTGGTCCTCCCCCAGGATTCCACCCCCATGGGCGACGTGCTGATCGTTGATGACGAACCTGGCCTGCGGGGCCTGCTGGAAGTCGGCCTCCGCCGGGAGGGTCACCGAATTACCACCGCCGCCGATGGCCTCGCGGCCCTCGCCGCGCTCACGGCAAATCCGGCCATCGACGTCGTCCTGACCGACCTGCGGATGGATGGCCTGGACGGGCTAGGGCTCTTGGAACGGGTCCGGGCCCAGCACCCGGATACCATGGTCCTGATCATGACCGCCTTCGCCGAATGGGACACGGCGGTCCGGGCCATGCGCATGGGAGCCCACCACTTCATCCGTAAACCGTTTGACATGGTCCAGGTCAAAGCGGCCGTGACCCGGGCCATCGCTGCCCGCGAACACCGGCTGGCCGCCCGGGCGGCCGGGGAACCAGCCCACCCGATTCACATCGTGGGCAGCAGTCCAGCGATTGCCGCCATCCAGGAAGTCGTGGAACGCATCGCGGGCACGGACAGCACGGTCCTGGTGACCGGGGAATCCGGAACCGGCAAGGAGTTGGTGGCCCGGGCCGTGCACTACGCGAGCCTGCGCTCGGACGGTCCGTTGATGCGCATCAACAGTGGTGCCCTGGCCCCTTCGCTCCTGGAATCCGAGCTATTCGGCCACACCAAGGGCGCCTTCACCGGGGCCATGGATGACCGGCCCGGTCTGTTCGCCCTGGCGGACCGGGGAACCCTGTTTCTGGATGAGGTGGGGGAGCTTGCCCCCGAGACGCAGATCAAACTCCTGCGGGTCCTGGAATGCGGGGAATACCTGCCCGTGGGCGGCCGGGAGGTCCGGTACGCAAATGTCCGGATCGTTGCCGCCACCAACCGGGATCTGGGGACAATGGTCCGTGAAGGCACCTTCCGGGAGGATCTCTACTACCGCTTAGCCGTGATCCCCATCGAGCTCCCCCCCCTGCGGGAACGCCGGGATGATATTGCCCTGCTGGCCGGCCACCTCCTGGCCCGTCATGCCGTGCGCCTGCGGCGGGGCGTGGGGGGCTTCACCCCCGAGGCCTTAGAGGCCATGCGCCGGCACCCCTGGCCGGGCAACATCCGGGAATTGGACAACTGCATCCAGCGGGGCGTCGCCCTGACCCCGAGTGGCGACATCACCAGCGCCGCCCTATTTAGCGATCTCGCCGGAACCCGAACGCCGACCCCGTTGCCGATCGTGGTCACCCCGCCGGCCCCGGCCTGGGACGCCGACCTCAAGGCCCGCCTCACCCGGGGAGAACCGATCGCCCTCGAGGATGAACTCCTCCGGGTCGAACGGGCCTTGGTCGAACAGGCCCTGGAAACCACCAGGGACAACCTCACCGAGGCGGCTCACCTGCTTGGCATCAGTTTTCGCCAGATCCGCTATAAAGTCCGTCAATTAGGCCTGCGCTGAACGACCCGGGGAGGTGATTTGCGTCCTGGGCCTGCCATGGGGTAGACTCCCCCATGGCACATCGCACAGCCTTCACGCTGATAGAGCTTCTGATTGCCATCACCATCATCGCCATCCTGGCAGGCCTCCTGATGCCTTCGATCGGCATCGTGAGCTCCATGGCTGAGGCGAGCCAATGCCGCTCAAACCTGCGTCAATGTGCGGCGGCCCACGTGACCTACGCCAATGACCACGAGGGCGCACTGCCCCATACGACACGACAATATGACTCCACCATGACCCAGTTCCCCTGGATGTTGGCCCTGGCCGAGTACTACGATCGCAAGCAAAGCACCTCCACCACCGATCTCGACAAATCCGCGAGTTGCCCGACGTTTCGCAAAAAGGCCTGGCCAACCCTTGGATATACAGGGTCAAATACCTACCAATACTGGGGTTACGTAAGAAATAATTACCTTTACCAAGATGGCGGCAGCAACCTCCTCAACCAACCCAACTTCGTTGGCGGAGGCGCCCAGATGGGCGATTGGTGCCAGGCGGGTTGGTGCACCCCCTTCACCCTGCAACAAATCTCCCATTCCTCGCGCCGTTTCCTGGTGGGCGATGGCAGCAATACCGAACACCACCTGCGGCGGGGCAATATCGGATTCACCTACAGCAGTGCCGGAACCGGCACCAGCCAGGGATTCATCGCCTACCAGTACGGCTACCTCTTCGCCGCCGGCAACCTTGCCTCCGGCAACAGCACGAGTGCCATTCGTGCCGCCATGAGTGCCGACGCTCACCGGGGGCGCCGATCCTATGCCATGTGTGATGGCTCGGTTCGCAACTTGGACGATGATGCCAGCAATCCGAAAAACTCGTGGTGGCTGAGCATCATGGATCCGGCCCTGGTGAATTTCTGACGGCACGGTGCCTTGGCTAGGCGTGCGCACGGCCATAGTGCCGCGACATGAATTCCGCCCCCGCCACCATCACCGTGCTTCTCGTCGACGACCATCCGGTCGTTCGCAAGGGCATCGGCCAGCTCATTACCCAGGAACCGGGCTTCCAGGTGGTCGGCGAGGCGGAAAGTGCGGCCCAAGCCCTGGAAATGATCAAGGGCCGCAAACCCGATGTGGTGGTCCTCGACCTCACCCTCAAGGGCGTGAGTGGCCTGGAACTGATCAAAGAAATCCGGGCCGCCAACCTGCCGTCCCACGTGTTGGTGGTCAGCATGCATGACGAGCGGGTCTACGCAGAACGCTGCCTGCGCCTTGGCGCCAATGGCTATGTCATGAAGGAGGAAGCGGCCGAGACCATCGTCGCCGCCATCCGGAAGGTCATGGACGGCGGCACCTACCTTTCCGAGCGCCTGATGTCGGCCACCGTCAACCGCCTGGTGGGCGGCAAGTCGGATCAGGTGGCGGGCGGCCGCGGAGCGATGGTCGCCAGCCTTTCGGACCGCGAACTGGAAGTTTTCCAACTCATCGGTCGTGGCCAAACCACCCGCTTCATCGCCGAACAATTGGGCCTGTCGGTCAAGACCGTCGAGGCCCACAAGGCCAACATCAAGACCAAGCTCGGCCTGCGTTCCGCCCCGGACCTGTCGCGCCTGGCCGTCACCTGGATGCAGTCGCAAGGAGCCTGAACGTGCTGGAATTGCCGATCATCGAAGTTGCCGGAAGCCCTGAGCAAATGGGCCGCCGCTACGGCGAGGCCGTGAAGCCCCTGGTCCAGGCCTTCGTCCACCAGCGCGTCCGCGCCGCCCGTGCGTACCTCCGGGAACGGGGTTTCCGCGATGTGGATGCCCTGCGGGATCTGGGACGCCAGTGCCTGGACCTCTTGAAGTCCTGGGACCACGAGGCGTGGATTGAGCACCATGCCACCGCCGCTGGTGCCGGTGTCGACCCGGTGGATCTCTACACCACCGGCAACATGACCGATATCCGGGACATCCTGATCCTCGGCCGCATGTCCGCCGAAGCCGAGGGCTGCACCACCGCCCACGTCGGGCCCGAGGCGAGCGCTGATGGCCTGGTTCTGGCCTCCCAGACCTGGGATCTCAACCCGACGGACATCGACTACGTGGTCGGCGTCTTACGGCGGCCCACGGTCGGCGTTGCGACCTTCAGCGTCACCTGCGCCGGCTGCCCGAGCCTGATGGCCATGAACCAGCACGGTCTGACGGTCGGCACCACCAACGTCAAGGTGAAGGGCAGCCGGATCGGCATCCCCTACCTGTCCCTGCTGCACCGGGCCGTGCGTTCGGCCAATCGCGCCCAGGCCGAACGGCGCATCCTCCGCGCCCCCCGGGCCGCCGCCCACACCTACTGGATCGCCGATGCCGCCGGGGTCACGGACCTGGAAACCAGCGCTGGTCATCACCTCCGGCGGACCACCGACACCGGGCCCCTCACCCGCACCAACCACTGTCTCGATGCCCAGCACCAGGCCCAGGAAGGTGAACCCGCCACGGTCAGCAGCCAGAAGCGCCTGAGCCGGGCCCGGGCCGTCCTGGGGGCCGGGGCCGTGACCACCGAAAGCCTCAAGGCCCTGTTCACCGACCGCACGGATGGCGTGGACAGCATCAACCGCTACCTCGAGGACGACCAGGGTACCACCACCAATGCCTGCTGGATCGCCCAGCCGGCCCGCCGCACCGTATCGGCCTGCCGGGGGCCCGCCGACCGGGGCCGCTGGATCACGATTTCCTTCTAAAATTCCCTCGGAAAGCACCTCCCATGAGCAGCACCATCAGCGATTTCCAGTCCTTCGTCGCCACCGTCGAGGCTCGTCCCGGCTACCAGCGCCCGGCAGCCTTCGCCGTCGGCCTGGCCAACCTCACCCCGCAAAATCACGGAGCGGCCCGGATCCTCGATACCTGGTACCCGGTGGTGAACCTGGCCGAAAACTACGGCTCCGCCGCCGTGTTGGCGGAAGTCACCGGCCACCTCCACGGGTCGGCCTCCTACCACCTGACCCTGGAGCAGATCGAGGCCGCCCTGGCCCACTTCGCGCCCTTCCACGGCGACGGCAAGTACCACGGCAACATCGAGGTGCTGTCGGCCCTGCGCCACGCCCTGGTCACCCCCCACACGGTCGGCGGCCTGGCCCGCCCCCAGGCGGTGGTGGTGTGCTTCCTAGGCGATCTGGCCCACAAGCCCGTCGACGCCCATGACGCCTACCTGCGCCTGCACCTGCTGTCTCACCGCAAGGTGAAACCCCACGGCCTGTCGGTGGACGGCATCTTCGGCCTGCTGACCAACGTCGCCTGGACCGATCACGGTCCCTTCGACATCGAGACCCTGGACCGCGACCGTCTGCGCCTGGCCACGGCCGGCGTCAAACTGCAGATCCACAGCGTCGACAAGTTCCCGCGCATGGTCGATTACGTGGTCCCGACCGGCGTCCGCATTGCCGATGCCGACCGGGTGCGTCTGGGTGCCCACTTGGCCGAAGGCACGACGGTGATGCACGAGGGCTTCTGCAACTTCAATGCCGGAACCCTTGGCAAGAGCATGGTCGAAGGCCGCATCAGCGCCGGGGTGGTGGTCGGCAACGGCAGCGACATCGGCGGCGGAGCCTCGATCATGGGCACCCTCTCGGGGGGCGGAAAGGAAGTCATCAAGATTGGCAGCGACTGCCTCCTGGGCGCCAACGCCGGCCTCGGCATCAGCCTCGGCAACGGCTGCACCGTCGAGTCCGGGCTGTACGTCACCGCCGGTTCCAAAGTCATCCTCCCCGATGGTCGAATCGTCAAAGCCGGGGAACTGTCCGGCCACGATGACCTGACCTTCCGCCGCAACAGCCAGACCGGTGCCATCGAAGTCATCGCCAAGAAAAATCAGGTCGTGCTGAATGCTGCGTTGCACGCCAACTAGCCTGCTGCTGATGCTGGCGGCCACCCTGGCCGCCGAAGATCAGCGCAACCCGGTGATCGCCTTTGGATCGGATACCGTCACGGACCTCGGCGGTTATTTCCTCGCCCCCCTCGACTGGAGTGGCCGCGACTGGGCCGTGGCCACCGGCATCGGTGTGACCATTGGCGCGGTGGCCATCACCGCCGATCAGCACGTCAAGGACACGGCCCAGAACCACCGCAGCGAGGGTCGGGACCGGTTGGGGGATGTGTTCAACCCCCTGGGGACGGCGTTCTCCCTCGGCTACCTCGGAGTCGCCTGGGGCGTTGGCGAAGCGGTTGGCGATCCGCGTGGCGCGTGGATGGCCCGGGACGGCTTGGAGGCGACGCTCATTGCCACCGGTATCACCACCGCGACCAAAATGACGGTCGGCCGCAGCCGCCCATCGGACGTCGAAGAGGACCGTTGGGAATGGTTCAGCAACAACCGCTCCTTCCCCTCGGGCCATACGACCCAGGCCTTCGCCCTGGCCTCGGTGACGGCCCGGACCTTCGATGACCAGCCCTGGGTGGGGGCCGTAGCCTTCACCGTCGCCACCGGCGTCGGCTTGGCGCGCATCAACGGCAACCACCACTACGCCTCGGACACCCTGATGGGCGCCGCCATCGGCACCTCGGTCGGCTGGTTCGTGGTCGGCCAAAATCGGGGTCGCCGGGCCGAGGCCGCCGCCATCAAGCCGGTGGTGGCGACGGACCGCTGCGGCGTGGTCTGGACGTTCTGATTTAGATCCCGGACTTGGACTGGCCGACCCGCTGGGCGCGGTAGATGCCGGTGGGGCCGCTCATCAGGTAACTCAGCACGCAGGCCACCGCCGCCAGCACCCCCAAGCCACTGCCGAAGAGTTCGCAGGCCATCATGGTGCAGGCCAGGGGCGTGTTGGCGGCCCCGGCAAACACCGCCACGAAGCCCAGGGCCGCCAACACATCGACGGGAACTGGCAAAATCACGACCAGGGCACTGCCGAGGGTCGCGCCGATGACAAACAGGGGCGTGACCTCGCCGCCCTTGAAGCCGAAGCCGAGCGTCACCGCCGTCAGCACCAATTTGATCGCCGTGTCGGACCACGGCAGGGGGTTGGCGAAGGCCTCCTGGATGAGTGGGATGCCGAGGCCGATATGGCGGGTCGTGCCCAGGGCCAGTACCGCCAAGGCAACAGCCGCACCGCCCACCGCCAAGCGCCAGGGCGACCAGGGGAACCAGACCTTAGCCTGGGCAGCGATGGCGTGGGTGGTGGTGGTGAAAATCCGGGCCATCAGGCCGCTAGCCACGCCGACCACCGCCGCCGCCAGAAGCACCGACCAACCCAGGGGGGGAATGACTCCGACGGTGTAGTGGGTGTGGTGGACCCCCAGCAACCCGACCACCTGGTCGCCCACCACCGAGGCCACCAGACACGGCAATAGGGCCTCGAAACGCAGGACGCCAATCACCAGCACTTCCAGGCCAAAAACCATCCCGGCCAGGGGCGTGCCGAAGACCGCCCCGAATCCACCGCTGATCCCGGCCATCAGGGCGATGCGGCGGGACGGGCGGTCCAGGCCCAAGACCCGCACCACCTGATCCGCGAGGGAAGCGCCCATCTGGACCGCCGTGCCCTCCCGCCCGGCGGAGCCGCCAAACAGGTGGGTGACCACGGTGCTGACCAGGATCATCGGCGCCATCCGCAGGGGCAGGCGGGCCTGGGGATCATGGATTTCGTCGAGAATCAGGTTGTTACCGCCCTCGACCCGGGCCCCGAAGTGGGTGTAGAGCAAACCGATCAGGAAGCCCGCCACCGGCAGCAGGGCGATCAGCCAGAGGTGCTCCTCACGAACCGTCGTCGCCCACTCCAGGGCCAGGAGGAACACCGCCGAGGCCAGTCCGGCCAAGAGGCCGATGACCGCCGCAATAGCTGCCCAACGGCCGGCGGCGCCCACGGCCAACAGGGATTCACGGACGGCGGGAAGCATCGGTGGGGGATGCTTGATGGAGGCCCCGGGGGTCAATGGCAGAGCGAGGCAACTTCGGGATTTCCCCCGCCCGGGTTTTCCCATACTCCCCCGTCCCATGCCGTTGCCCCCCATTCATGCCAGCCAATCCCTCGAGAACGTCCGCTACGAGATCCGCGGCCCCCTGGCCCAGCGGGCCCTGGAATTGGAAAAGGCCGGCGCCGAGATCATCAAGCTGAATATCGGCAACCCGGGCATTTTTGGCTTCCGCGTCCCGGAGACGATGAAGCGCGCGATGATCGAGAACCTCGAACATGCCGATGCCTACACCCACCAGAAGGGCATCTTCCCGGCCCGGGAAGCGGTGGTCATGCAGCAGCAGTCCCGGGGCGTCCTCGATGTCTCGGCGGATGATGTGTTCATCGGCAATGGCGTTTCCGAACTGATCCTGATCGCCCTGCGCGGCCTTTTGAATCCCGGCGATGAAGTGCTGATCCCCAGCCCGGACTATCCCCTGTGGACGGCGGCCACCACCCTGGCCCTGGGGAAGCCGGTCCACTACCCGTGCCCCGAAGCCAACGGCTTCGAGCCGGATCCCGCGGCGGTCGAGGCCCTGATCACCCCCCGCACCCGGGCCCTGGTGATCATCAACCCCAACAATCCCACGGGCGCGGTCTACTCCCGGACCTGCCTGGCCAAACTGGCGGACATCGCCGAACGCCACGGCCTGGTCATTTTCAGCGACGAAATCTACGACCAGATTTTGTACGACGGCGCCCAGTTCACGCCCATGGCGACCCTCGCCCGCAAAACCCTGGTCGGCACCTTCGGCGGCCTGTCGAAGGTCTACCGGGCCTGCGGCTGGCGCGTCGGCTGGCTGTCCTTCAGCGGCCCCAAGGACCACGCCAGGTCCTATCTGGAGGCCCTCGATAAACTCGCCGCCCTCCGCCTGTGCGGCAACGTGCCCGGCCAGTGGGCGGTTCAGACCGCCCTCGGCGGCTACCAGTCGATCCATGACCTGACCAAACCCGGAGGCCGCCTGTTCGAAACCCGCCGAGCGGTGCTTGAGGGAGTCCGGGCCAGCCAGTTCCTGGATGCGGTGGTGCCCCAGGGAGCGCTTTACGCCTTTCTGCGGGTCAAGACCGACCGTCTTCCGAACTTCGACGACAAGGCCTTCGCCCTGGAACTTCTGGAGCGGAAACACGTCCTCATCACCCCCGGCCGGGGCTTTAACGTCCCCTACCAGGACCATTTCCGCATCACCCTTCTCCCGGATGACCAGGCCATGGCCACGGTCTTTGCCCGGATCGAAGACCTGCTGGCGGCCAAGGCCCTCTAATCCGGGCTCAAGCCCAGGCTTTTCATGCCGATGCTGGGGGTGACCCCGGGATCGACCATGCGTATTTCGCCTTCCAACTTGTCGACGGCCTCGGCCCGGGCCTTCGTGCCCCCCACGGATCCGAAGCCGGCCGAGCCCGCCGTCAAAAAACCGACGGACCAGTTCACGCCCCAGACCCCGGGCCCCCTGGACCTGTTTCGGAAGTTGGCGGAGGCCGCTCGTCACCCGGCCCCAGCCGAGGGTGAGGCCACTCCCGCCCAGCCCCCAGCCCAGGGCATCGCCTCCCTGCTCGAAGGCATTTTCGGCATCAAAGTCGCCCGCCTCGAGCTGGGGAACTTCGCGACCAGCCACGATCTGGAGGAACAGGGCTCCGCCAGTCTGCAGGCCGGGCCCGCAGCCCTGGATTACGCCGGGTCCTACCACCGGATCGAACAGACGCGGATGGCCGCTGAAGGCACGGTGACCACCACCGACGGCCGCTCCTTCACCTTCTCCCTCGACTATTTCCGCCACCAGGAGGTGGCCATCAATCAGGCGGTGAGCGTCCGCCAGGGCCCACCGCCGCCCGTGGATACCGGCATGGATCAGACCAAGCCCCCCCAGACCACGGCCGGGCCCAGCATTCTGGCGTCCCTGCGCTACCTGTGGAAACAGCACGAGGAATTCAACCTCCTGTCCGCCACCGGCAGCGCGAAATCGTGGCTCGGGCAGGCCTATGAAGCTCCCGCGAAGACCGGGTCCACCGTCAACCTGACGGCCTGACCCCGGGGCCAGTGATCCCTTGTGACCCCACGGCACCACCCCAGGCTGGCCGCCTTCCTGGAGTCGCCGTGTCCTTGTCCCTGTGGTTGATCCCTTCGGTCGTGCTCGCCTTCAGCCTCGCGAGCATGGGCTACGTGTACCGGGTGCGGGGAACCGTCCGGTTCGCCAATCTGTCGGAGTACCTGCGCAAGGGCTGGCCAATCTTCGCCCCGCTCAACTGTCTGCTCTACGCCTGCACCCACAAAAGTGGACGGCCGCCAATCCTCAACAACGCGGATTTCCCCGAGTACGAGGTGCTGCGGGAAAACTGGCAGACGATCCGCGACGAGGCCCTGAAGCTGAAGGAGATGGGCTTCTTCGAACAGTCGAAGGACACCTCCAACGTCGCCTATTACGATGTCGGCTTCCGGACGTTTGCCAAATACGGCTGGTCCAAGTTCTACCTGACGTGGTACGGCTACACCCACCACTCGGCCCAGGAACTGTGCCCCAAGACCGTGGAGATCCTGAAGCGGGTGCCCCAGGTGAACGGCGCGATGTTTTCCCTGCTTCCGGCCAATTCCATCCTGACCCGGCACCTGGACCCGGTGGCCTCGTCCCTGCGCCTGCACATGGGCCTGGCTACACCTAACCAGGACGCCTGCTTTATTCAGGTCGACAACCAGACCTACTCCTGGCGTGATGGCCAGATCCTCCTGTTTGACGAAACCTTCCTCCACCACGTCCGCAACGACACCGGCGACTTCCGCATGCTCCTGATGTGCGATGTGCGTCGGCCCCTGAATGGGTTTGGCCGGATCATCAACGCCGTCGTCCAGGCCGCCCTGGCGGTGAGCGTGGTTCCCAACACCAGCAAGGACCGCCGGGGTCTGGCCAATCGTTTGTTCCACGGCCTGGTGCCCTTCCTGGCCAAGACCAAGGCCCTCAAACAGACCAACCGGCCCCTCTACCTGTGCGTGAAGTGGGGCATCAACCTCAGCTTGATCGCCCTTGGTCTCGGGCTCCTGACTCTCGCCGCCTGGGGTATCTCGCGGCTTTTCGCCTGAACCCAGCCCATGAAAAAAGCCCCGGCCAATCGGCCGGGGCTTTTTTCATGGGCTGGGATCAGCCCGTGACCCACCGGCCTTCGCACTCGCCGAACAGGTCATCGGCGGCCTTGGGCCCCCAAGTGTTCTTGGCGTAGGTGTGGACCGGGGTTTCCTGCATGGCGACCCGCAGGCTGTCGGCCCAGCGCCAGGATTCCTCGATCTCGTCCGAACGGATGAACAGGGCCTGGTCGCCGGCGATCACGTCCATCAGCAGGCGTTCGTAGGCGTCGGGATTGCGCTGATTGGGGAATTGCTCGTTATAGCCGAAGTCGAGCTGGGCCGGACGGATGACCAGGCCCTGGCCGGGCTGCTTGACCTCGAAGCCCATGGAAATGCCCTCATTGGGCTGGATCCGCAGGGTGATGCGGTTCGGCCGCAGATGGCATTCCTGGTAACTGCCAAACAGGGTGTGGGGCGGCATACGAAACTGGACCGTGATGCTGGTGAAGCGGTCCGGCAGATGCTTGCCGGTGCGCAGCAGGAACGGCACGCCACCCCAGCGGAAGTTGTCGATGAAGGTGCGAGTGGCGATGAACGTCTCGGTGTCGCTATCCGGGCGGACGCCGGGTTCGCTGCGGTAGCCCTCAAACTGGCCACGGACGATGTGCTTCCCGCCGTCCGGCATGTCCTCGAAGGAGCGCAGGGCATGGAGGACTTTAACCTTCTCATCGCGGATCGACTTGGCCTTGAGGCTCGAAGGCGGTTCCATGGCCACCAGGGCCACCAACTGCAGGAGGTGGTTCTGGAGGATGTCGCGAATGGCGCCGGAGCCGTCGTAGTAGCCGCCGCGGCCCCCTTCCATGCCAACCGTCTCGGCGACGGTGATCTGCACGTTTTCCACGTACTTCTGATTCCACAGGGGTTCAAAGAACGCATTGCGGAAGCGGAACACGAGCAGATTCTGGACCGTCTCTTTACCGAGGTAGTGATCGATGCGGTACAGCTGATTTTCGTGGAGGATCTTCAGCAGTTCGCCGTTAAGCACCTGGGCCGAGGGCAGATCCATGCCAAAGGGCTTTTCCACCACCACCCGACGGCTGAGGCCGGTGGATTGGTCCAACAGGCCGACTAACGACAGGTTTTGGACGCTGGGCAGGAACAGTTCCGGCTTGATGGCGAGGTAGAAGACCCGGTGGGCCGGGCGGCCGGCAGCGGCCTCCAGGGCCGTCCCGAGGGCCTGGAAATCGGCGGCGGTCTCCAGATGGGTCTGGACGTATTTGACATTCCCGAGGAACGTCTGCCACTTGGCGGCATCGGCACCCTTGGGCAGCAGGGCATTTTTCGCCAGGTGCTCGCGGAACGTCACGTCGTCCCACGGGCGACGGGCGACCCCGACCAACTGGATGTCATGGGGATAGAGGCCGTCCTGGAAGGCTGCGAACAGGGCAGGAACCAGTTTGCGGGCCGTCAGGTCGCCAGAAGCGCCGAGAATGATAACTTGGGTCAGTTCCATGACGGCCCAGCATGGGCCCCCTCTGCGGCGGCGCTATGCAAAAGCCCGCTAGCGGGCTATAGCCGAAACGAAGCAACCCCCGGTGAGAACACCGGGGGTTGCTTCACCATCACCAAGGTCGATCAGACCTGGGCAGCGGCAGCTTCGACGCCGTCGATCTCGCCGGGGGCGAGAACGCCCTTGGCGACCAGCAGGCTGATCAGGCGCTCCTGCTTACGGGCGATTTTTTCCAGCTCGGGGCTGGGGCCGACGGCCACCGGGGCCCGGGGGGCCGGACGGTCGAAGGTGCGGGGAGCGGGACGGTCGTACCCACGATCGTCGCCGCGATCTTCACCACGGTCGTAACCGCGATCGTCACGATCGTCGAAACGAGGGGCCTCCTTGCGGGGCTCCAGCAGGCCGACGGAAACCGCCTTCATGCCCTTTTCGCCGACTTCGAGTTCGTAGGAGACGCGCTCGCCGATGTTGAGGAAGCGGAACCCCTCCATCAGGATGTTGTTCTGGTGGACGAACAGGTCTTCACCACCCTCATCGGGGGCGACGAACCCATACCCACGTTTGCGATCGAAGCGGACAACGGTGCCAGTAGCCATGGAAAACTCCTTACAATGCTTTTCTGGGAGGGGAGAAGTTTGGAGGAAACCTTGACAAGGCAAGCGACTTCAACCGTTGCCTGGCTCAGGACTTCGACACGGTGCCGACCATGCTGCAAGCCCAACGTCCCTGGCTGCGCCGTGAGGTCTCGACGGACGTCGTGGCTGAACTGGAGCACGACCTGCGGCTCTCCCGGCTGTCGGCCACCCTCCTGGCCCTGCGCGGGGTTCATGACCGTACGGCCGCCGAGGCGTTCATGGCCCGGCGTCTAGCCGATCTCCATAAACCCGAGCTGATGAAGGACATGGACATTGCCGCCCGGCGCCTGGCAAAGGCCATTGTCGGGCGCGAACGCATCCTCATCCATGGCGACTATGATGTGGATGGCAGCACCTCCGCGTCCCTGTTGCGGCTGTTTGTCCAGGCCTGCTCCCACGACGCCGTGGCCTGGATTCCCCACCGCCGGATCGACGGCTATGGGCTTTCCGAGGCCAGCCTCCATGCGGTTCAGGAACATGACGCCCAGGTGATGATCACCGTCGATTGCGGCATCGCCGACGGCGGTTGGGCCCAACGGATCGAGGAAACCACCGGTGCCACGGTCATCATCACCGATCACCACCTGCCCCAGGCCTCCCTGCCCCGCTGCACGGCGGTGTGCAATCCCAATCAACCCGGCTGCCCCTATCCCGATAAGCACCTCGCCGGGGTCGGTGTGGCCTGGAAATTGGCCTGGGCGACGGCCAAGATCCTGTGCGAGTCCGATAAGCTGACGCCAAAGTTGCGGGATTTCCTCCTCGACCACCTGGCCCTGGTGGCGGTCGGCACGGTGGCTGACTGCGCCAGCCTGATCGGCGAGAACCGCATCCTCGTCCACCACGGCCTGAACGCCCTCAAGCGCACCCAGAACCACGGACTCCGAGCCCTCCTCGACCAGACCCGCCTGGGAGAGGACCTCTCCGCCTCGGATATCGGCTGGAAGATCGGCCCACTCTTAAATGCCGCCGGGCGGGTCGGGTCGGCCATGGCCAACATCCGTCTGCTGACGGCCACCTCGATGGCGGACGCCCAGGAAGTCCTCAAGGGCATCACGGAAGAAAACGAAGAACGGAAGCGTCTGACCCAGATCCTGACCAACGATCTGATCGCCGAGGCCGAGCATGACCCCCAGTGGCGGGCCCGGGCGACCCTGGTCTTTGCCGGTGAAGGTTGGCACCAGGGCGTGGTTGGGATCGTCGCCAGTCGCCTGGTCGAGCAGTTCGGCAAACCGGCCTGCGTCATCGCCCTCGACACCGTGGGCGGCGGCAAGGGCAGCCTGCGTTCGATCCCCCAGGTCCACCTGGGCGAGGCCATCGACGCCTGCCGTGATCACCTGCTGAAGGGCGGCGGTCACGCCATGGCCGCTGGCCTATCGATCACCAAGGACCAGGTCCCCGCCTTCCGCAACGCCTTCGAGGACTACGTCAGTGGTCGTATTCCCGCCGGGAGTCTCGTCCAACGCACGGGCTATGACGCCGAGGCCTGCATCGCCGAACTTGATGCCGATTTCTTCGGCAGCCTCGACAGCCTGGCACCCTTCGGCATCGGCAACCCCGACCCGGTCCTGCATGTGGCCAAGGCGAGTTTTGTCGCTCGGCCCCGCCTCTTTGGCAAAGACGGTGACCACCTGAAGGGCGCCATCACCGACGCCGGCGGCGGCATGCGGGAACTCCTGGCCTGGCGAGCCGCCAAGCAGGCCCCGGCTTTCACCGCCAGCGGCAGCCGCTTCGACCTGCTGGTGAAGCCCCAGGCCGCCCGCTTCCGGGGCGAGATCCAGCCGCGCCTGGTGTTCGTGGATGGGCAGACGGCCTGAGAACTACCCATTCCGGCCAGCGCCAGCAGGTCATCGCTTAAACATCCTCCCACACTGGAGGCACATCCATTGCAGCGACCAATCCAGGAAAAGACCCGGGAAAACCATGGTATTGTATCTGATATTCCGGATAAGAATGAACGCAGAAATCCCCAAAGCGACCAAAGCGGCGGCGATTACCATCATATTTCCCTGGTAACCATTTTGAGCGACCGACACATTTGAAAATAATCCAAGAGCGATACATGCTGCGATAATGCCCCATTTCAGGGGCCGCTTCAATGGTGGCGCTGCTATTGAAGCGAGATTTGTCACGGAAACACTCGTCGAAGCGCTGCCGCCAACGCCCACGCCAACGCTGCCTCCGCTACCAATTCCCACCCCAATGCCGGTTGAACGACCTTTCGTGTTCGTCACTCCGGAATGGTAAACCATCTCGCACCGCTGGATGTTGCCGGAACCACAATAGGGACATGCGAGTGCTGGCGAACTCATCGGAGTCAAAGGCGCGGAACTCGGTGGCAAAGCTGCCGCGACAACATTCACGCTCTCAGAGGACGGCTTCACCAGAGCCTTCACCGCTTCAGTTGGCAGGTCGTGGTACCAGTTGAATCCATCCGAGCTCCAACGGTGCTCACGGGACCAGGATGGGGACTCAATCAGTGACTTGAGTCGGGTAAGGGGAAAAGGGCCGGAAGTCTGGCCCTGGTGACGTACAAAAATATGGTCGCTCATGGGACTCAAAACTCAGGGAAGAAGGAACACGGGCAGACCAAATACCGAAGGTGGGGTACCTTGCCAAAGGACTTTGCCTTTGTCGAAGGTCCCCAACACCGTCCATCCGTTCCGGGTCGTACCCGGCAAGAAGGCAACCAGACGACCCCGCGCTAACTCCCCGGGACGCAGGGCCAGGTTATGCCCTTGGTCGAGTACGCCGATCCAGCGCGGTGGAGTCAGGGGAGCCGTTAGAGTTGCCTGCCGGTTCACCAACACCTTGGCGGAATCACCCAGCACGGTACGACCGGTCCGCAGACGTTGGGCCTGCTGGGCGGCATCCTTGGCTGCCTGGCTTTGGGGCTCAAGCCAATAGGCCTCCCGGGGCACCATTTTCAGGGAACTGACGTAGGACGTATAGGCCGGCGGCAGAGCGGCGACGTGGGCCGACGGTAGCACCTCCAACAAGTGTCGGGCCAACAACACCGCCGCCTGGGGTTCAATGGCAGCCATTCCCAAGACGTCCTGGGCCAAGTCGAGGGGAGCGGTCAGCAATGGCACCGTCCCATTGGCGAGGCGCTCGCGGATATCCCGGGCCAGGGCCGCCTGGGCCGGTTCAGCGACCTTGCCGATGACGACAGACTCTTCCAGACGGAGGACCGTCATGACTCCGCTCCCCTGCAGCAGATGCTCAAGCGAGAATAGGATGGGCAGTTCCAAAACCTGGGTCTTCCCGAATCGGGCCGGGGCCTTGAGGGCAACTCCGGCTGGAAGAGCTACGGAGCGATCCCCGACCGACAGGGTGCGATAGCCCTCCCACAGCGGGCCAGAACAGGCCCCGTGCAACCGGGTTTGGGCCTCGTCAAGGGGAACGAACGGGGAACGCCACGACAACCAAGCTTCCACAGATTCCTTGGTCCAGGCCTCAGGGTGAGCGGATCTATGAGCCCGCAGCGCCTGGGCCGCGGCCTCAAGACCGGCGTCAGGACCCGTCACGGCGAGACCCTCCAGACGTCGCCCCAAATCTGCGGCCGCCAACAAGGCCGACCGACGCTCCAGAATCCCCGTGCAACTTGCCGCCAAGGAATCCGATGGGTGGGCGGTCAAAAATGCTTGAACAGCGTCGATGTGTTCGGTGAGGGTGCCCCGAGGATGCTCCAGAGCTTCCACCTCTTGCCGCATGGCCGCCCCCTCAGCCAGCACCTGATGCCGCGCCGCAACCGCCTCCTGCAAGCGCGTCAGTCCGGCCTCTACCACGGCTTTGGCAACGGGCATGGTCACCTTGGTCGTCAAGGCGGCGATGCGCTGACGATATTCCTGTTCGATATGAGCCACCGCAGGGCCATCGGCTCGCCCCAAGCGGACCAATCCATCCTTGAGCAAACCATCCATCTGCCCCTGCATCCGTCGGACTTCCTCGCCCGTGCGTTGCTCCAACACACGTTGAACCCGAGCCTGGGCCTCCGCAACTTGCGCCCGATCCTGAGATGACGGATTACAACGTTCTAAACGGGCAGCATCTTCTACAGTAAGATCTTGTTCTGATTTCACCGCCACCTGACGTACCAGGGCAATGACGTCCTCATGGTGACGCTCCTCGGCTTCACGCTGGGCTTTGAGACGACCCACTGCGCTCGTGGCCTCGCTAGGCAAGGATCCATCCCCCCGCTCCAATTGCGCCGCCAATTCGGGGTCCCGGCGACGTAGATCGGCAAGCTCGTACTCAACGGCATCCGCGCCGCCTTGGTACCACGCCCGACTCAATCGCTTGCAGTCCACCTCGATGTCTTGGCGCCGCTCCTCGGATCGGCGCTGAATCCATGCAAGTCCCCCACCCACGATGCCCAAAACCACAGCCACCAGGACCACGGACCTCCAAACCACCCGTTGCCGACGGGCAGAGGCATCCTGCAATTCCAGCCGCAAACCATCGATTCGAGGGTGGCGCAATACTTCGGGGCGAAACCCCATACGAGCGGCTTCAGCTTCCAGGGTCCACAACGCCAGCTTGCGCTCCTGCACAGGACGATCAGGCGTCAGAGCCTCCAGGGCATCGCTCTGACCTGCAAGAAACAAGGAGACCAGAGCCCCGGTTCTCGCCTTCTCAACCGCTCCCAGGACATCCGGCGGCGGCAGAACCAGCCACGAGGAATCCTGATAAATCAACCCGATCAACTCCACCAGGGCAGAATCACCCCGCACCTGCGCCTGATGGAGCACAAGCGGCACCTGGGAATGCCACAGCCGCTCCAGGGTCTGTACCACGGTCCGATGGCTCTCCGACAATGGATCCAGCGACATCATCCGCCGGGCCAAGCCGATCCGTTCCGGCAGGAAACCATCCTGTTCATTCAGGTCATCGAGGGCCTTGGCCAGATCACGGAAACTGAGTGGTGAAATCGATGACGACATGGCACTTCCTTGACGGGGGGACGATCTTGTTGTCACCATGACAACAGGCAATCACCCGGGGTCGCCTAGGGTCTGTGCTTATGGCGGACCTGCCCCCCTTCGCCCGGGCCGCCCGCGAGCGCATGGCCCAGCAGAGCCTGGGGCTCCGGGCTTTTTCGCGCCAGATCGGTCAGGACCCGGGCAATGTGCAACGTGTCCTCCAGGGTCAGCGACTGCCGCCTCTCATGAATTTGCAACCCTGGGTGAATACCCTGGCCAAAGATGAAGTGGACCGGCGCCATCTCATCCGATTGGCCCTGGAAGCCCATGGGCTGGGATGGATCCCCTTGGAGCCCTAAAGCCGGACAACCGCCGTCAGGGCTTGGCTCTGCCGATGACCGCCCGGAACGCCAACCGCTTCCCCTTGTCCTCGGCACTGAAACCCAGCCGTTCAGCCCGGGGCATCACCGAGGAAAACGAAGAACGCAAACGTCTGACCCAGATCCTGACCAACGATCTGATCGCCGAGGCCGAGCACGACCCCCAGTGGCGGGCCCGGGCGACCCTGGTGTTCGCCGGTGAAGGCTGGCACCAGGGCGTGGTCGGCATCGTCGCCAGTCGCCTGGTCGAGCAGTTCGGCAAGCCCGCCTGCGTGATCGCCCTCGACACCGTGGGCGGCGGCAAGGGCAGCCTGCGTTCGATCCCCCAGGTCCACCTGGGCGAGGCCATCGACGCCTGCCGCGATCACCTTCTGAAGGGTGGCGGTCACGCCATGGCCGCTGGCCTATCGATCACCAAGGACCAGGTCCCCGCCTTCCGCAACGCCTTCGAGGACTACGTCAGCGGTCGCATTCCCGCCGGGAGTCTCGTCCAGCGCACGGGCTACGACGCCGAGGCCTGCATCGCCGAACTGGACGCCGATTTCTTCGGCAGCCTCGACAGCCTGGCACCCTTCGGCATCGGCAACCCCGACCCGGTCCTCCATGTCGCCAAGGCGAGTTTTGTCGCTCGGCCCCGCCTCTTTGGCAAAGACGGTGACCACCTGAAGGGCGCCATCACCGACGCCGGCGGCGGCATGCGGGAACTCCTGGCCTGGCGAGCCGCCAA
>CAIUVD010000268.1 GCA_903902515.1 uncultured Planctomycetota bacterium
GTCAAAGACAGGACCGGTGTCGGAATGGGGGCATTGGGGTGGGGGGGCATCCCAGGCATTGGAGATGGTGGACCCCGGACCCCGGACCCCGGACCCCGGACCCCGGACCTTCGCTTTACACCAACATCAACAAATCATCCCGATGCACCGCCGCCTTGGGCAGGGCGTGGCCGAGGGTCTTGGCGGCGGCGTCCATCTTGAGGCCTTTGACAAGGTCCATGTCCGTGGAGGACATGGCCGCCAGGCCGCGAGCGATTTCTTCGCCGGCGGTGGTGGTGATGCCGACGGTGTCGCCCCGTTCGAACTTGCCGGTGATGCCGGTAATCCCGGCGGCCAGCAGGCTGCGGCCTCGTTTGACCAGGGCGGTGGCCGCCCCGTCGTCGATAACCAAGGTGCCCTTGACCCGGCGGGCCACGGCCAGCCAGCGGCGACGGGAGTCGGCCCGCTCGCCCCGGCCGGGGATGCGGGTGCCCACGTCGGCGTCCTCCAGACAGCGGCGGATCACCTGGGGATGGCGGGCGGGCACGATGTGGGTGGTCACCCCGGCCCCCGAGGCCAGGCGGGCGGCCTCGACCTTCGACCGCATGCCGCCCCGGCCCCGGGCCCCGGCCCCGCCGGCGGCAGCCAGAACGGCAGCGGTGACCACGGGAATCTCCTGCAGCCGCTTGGCCCCGGGATTGGTCCGGGGATCGGCGTCGTAAACGCCGTCGATATCGGTGAGGAGCAACAGGCGGGCGGCCCCCAACTGGGTGGCCACTAGGGCGGACAGGCGATCGTTGTCGCCCACCGTCAGTTCCTCCACCGCCACCGTGTCGTTCTCATTGATGACCGGCACCGCCCCAAAGGCGAACAGGGCCCGGAAGGTGTCGTGGAGGTTCAGGTAGCGGCTGCGGACCGTGAAATCGTCATAGGTCAGCAGCACCTGGGCCGCCACCAGGCCCTCGGCGGCCAGGGCTTCCTCCCACGCCCGGGCCAGGCTGACCTGGCCAATGGCAGCCAGGGCCTGGCGTTCCGGCAGGCCCGGGGGCCGTTCCTTCAGGCCCAGGATCCCCACCCCGCTGGCCACCGCGCCGCTGGTCACCAGCACCGGCTGGTGGCCGGTGGCCCGCAGGTGGGCGAAATCCGCCGCCACCTGGCGCAGGTAGGGGCCATCCAGGTGGCCCTTCTTATTGATCAGGCTGTTGCTGCCGATCTTGATCACGACCACAGGGGCATCAGGCATCGTCGGATTCCTCAGGGATGACCTCGGCGGACTTGGCCGGTACGAAGAAGCGGCTGGTCAGCAGGCCGATTTCAAACAAGCCATAGAGGGGCAGGGTCATGGCGATCAGGCTCGCCATGTCGCTTCCCGGGGTCAGGATGGAGGCGGCGATGACGCACAGGACGAAGACGATTTTCCGGGCCCGGGCGATCTGGTCCGGATGGACAAAGCCGGTGCGGACGATCACCACCATCAGCCAGGGAATGCAGGACATGATCCCGAAGGCGATGGTCCACAGGAAGAAACTGGCCACGTACTCGGTCTGGCGCAGGCTGGTGATGGTGATGGTCGGATCAAGGGCGGCAAACTGGATCAAAAACGCGTAAAAGTACGGCATCGCAAAGAAGTAGCCAAGGACCGTGCCGATGTAGAAGCAGATGATCCCGGCGGGCACGAACAGGAAGGCGAGGCGCTTCTCCTGGATGGTCATCCCCACGGACACGAACTTCCAGATCTGAAACAGCAGCACCGGGGCCGTCAGGGCCAGGGCCAGGTAAAAACTGATGGTGGCGGCGGTCGTGGCGCTTTCGGCCAAGTCGAAGACCGTCAGCAGCTTCGCCTGGGGATCGAGGGGCAGGCCAACGGCCTTGGCCTCGGCTGGCACCAGGGCAATGGCCTGGCGCAGGGGGCCCACCAGGACCTCCTTGAGGGTGCCCTGGACGGCAAAGGCCCCGATGAACACCACCATCAAGGTGATCACCGGCCACATCAACCGGCGGCGGAGCTCATCCAGATGCCCCCCCAGGGACATGGGAATATCGACCATCGAGGGGAGCCAGCCGGACATAGGGGGGACGAGCATCAGCCTCCCGTCGCGCTCGCAATCGGGACCGGCGTCAGGCGGGGGTCAGCCGCCGTCCCCCCAGCAGGATCGTCCCCAGGGCCAGGTCATGGGCCTCCCGGGGGACGCGGGGCACTTCCTGGCAGGTAAACCCCAAGCCGATGGTTGGGCCCGCATGGGTGGCCAAGGCCCGGTCGTAAAATCCCTTGCCCTGGCCCAGTCGTCCGCCCTGGGCATCGAAGGCTACCCCCGGCACCAGGATGGTGGCCTGGGGCGGCAGGGGGGCGGCCGGTACCAGGCCCGGGTCCGGTTCCCACACGCCAAACGATCCCGGTCGACAGGTCGCGGGGTTGCGGACGGCATGCCACGTCAGGTCCAGGCCCTGCACCCGGGGCAGCCACACCGCCCGCCCCGCCTGCCACCAGCGTTCATGGAGCTGGCGCACATCGATTTCATCCCCCAGGGCCAGGTAACTCGCCAGGTCCGTCACCCCGGCCACCAGGGGCTCCAGGAGGTCCAGCAACGCCGTGGTTTCCTCCTGGCGCTGGTCCGGGCTCAGGGCCCGGCGGCGAGCCCGAATGGTCTGGCGGAGGGCGGCTTTGGGGGTCACAGGGAAACCGTTTGGGCCTCAGACGGTTCCATGGCCAGGGCGGCCCGCATGCCCCGGCGGGGTCCATGGAGGAAGCCCGACCGGGGAATCGCCGACGTATTGAGAAGAATCGCCCGGTGCCGACCCACAAAAAGATGCACCCCGGTCCCGATTTGCAGCCGAATGCCAAACACCCCGGCCATGGCCATGCGCAGGGGCTTCATCGGCAGGCTGGTCAGCTCCATAAGGCGGTCCGCGGGCGGCAGGATCAGGGGACCGCTGGGGGCGATGCGCGGGGCCGGGACGTCCTCGACCACAAACAGGCGATTAAACGGCAGCCCCCGCTGGGCGGTCAGGGGCACCCCGGCATAGGCCAGGGCTTCAATCCACGGGGTGGAAAGACCCTCGAGGGACACCCCCTGGAGGTCTTCCGGTTCCTCCATCAGAGCACGGGCCCAGGTCTGCAATGCGGGAGTATCAGCACCGTGATCGACCCCAGTGCCCGGCCATAATAGCCGGCGCAAGGCCTCGCAACGGGATCGGGTGGGTCCGTCCATGATGGGGAAGGTACCACCTGGCCCAGGGCCACGCCAGGGGTGAGGGGGTGGTGGGGAATTAGAAAGGGGGTGCCCCGTGGGGTCGCTTGGTGGGGTTGGTGTGCCCTGGCTTGCGTGGTACCGGTGCGGTGCCCGTGGAGGAGTAAAATTTCAAAAAATTATGAGGAACACGAATCGTTGATCCATGGGTAAGGCAATATGCTAGTGATTGATTGCAGATGCCCGTTCCGGGGGATTGCCGGAGTCTTGATGTCGCCGCAGGTCCGTCGGTTTGGTGGGCGAGCAGCTTGGAGTGATCGTGGTGGGCCTTATTCATCAGGCTGCTCCTTCCAACGTGCCCCTGCCCTGGTCAGCCGCGTCACCACATCGGTAATTGCAAGATCATTTTTTGGCCGTCCAATTATTTTGTGCGATTGATTGTGCGCCAGGGAAATAGGCTCGAAAATTGATCGGAGTGCGTCGAATTCGTTTATGTAAACTTATACGGGACATGATCTCATGCGTTTAACAGTCTTTTAAGATGGCTTTTGGCAAGGATGGGCCAAGGGGCCAAGTCGCCGTACTCGGTCCTACGAGTCACTTCTGCATCCCACCGTCTGTAACCTGCAACTCTTCCATTCCTTCCATTTGTGCATTTTCTCGGGGGTTCGCCGAGCCCAAAAGATCATTTTCAACATAATCACGCATTATTTTGACTAGAGTTCATGTTCTCGGGTTGATAAGATATAATTTAGGGAATGACTTCCGTGCTATCTGAGCCTGGATAGCCATATCTACCCGTGAAATACATGAGGCCACCATGCGCATTTTTACTGCCTTCCTCCTCTTGCTTACAGCGACATTCGCCTGGTCTGCCAGTGCTGGCGATGCAATAGAAGACGATCAAAAGGCCACGCTTGGCAACCTAAACCGGCCTGAACGCCTGGAATGGCT
The DNA here is from genome assembly GCA_903902515.1 of uncultured Planctomycetota bacterium. GTDB lineage: Bacteria > Planctomycetota > UBA11346 > UBA11346 > UBA11346 > CAIUVD01. Next base: position 4,122 of record CAIUVD010000268.1, read on the forward strand.
ACAGGACGCTGGGTTTGGGATGTTCATTCACTGGAGCGTTGATGGTCAGTTAGGGGGCGATATTAGCCACGTGGTTGCTGATGCAGATGACAAAACCCTCAACTGGTACTTCCATGAATTGCCAAAGACCCTGAATCCCACGCGTTACGATCCGACCCATTGGATGGCCCTCGCCAAACTCGCGGGAATGCGCTATGCAATGTTCACAACCAAACATCACAACGGTTTCTGTTGGTGGGATACCGCTACCACAGATTACAATGTCATGAAAACACCGTATGGCAGAGATGTGGTTAAACAGTATACGGATGCCGCTCGGGCGGCCGGACTTGGTGTAGGCATCTATTATTCGCCCGAGGATTTTAAATTTCTCCATGATCATGGGCTTCCCGTTACCCGTCCGACGCCGCCGATGGACGCCTCGCTGATGGCCAAGTACAAGGAGCTCATCCGAACGCAGACCCGTGAACTGATGACTCGCTATGGTACTATTGACCTCCTTTTTATTGATGGCTTCCAATCCAAACTCTGCCGCGCCGAGGGATGGCGTTGCAATCCTAACTTGCTGGTCACTCGCGGTGCATTGGCGACTCCTGAGCAGCATCTTCCTGGGCAGGCCTTGCCAGGAGCCTGGGAATCCAACATCACCATGGGTTTCCAATGGCCCTACAGGCCCACGGGCGAGGTTTATAAATCGAGTGCCAAACTCCTGGAATTATTAGTGGAAACCCGCGCCAAGGGGGGCGCCCTCCTACTTAATGTTGGCCCCATGCCGAATGGCGAATTACCCATTGAGCAGGAGGGTCGGCTGCGCGATCTGGCCCTTTGGCATGCTTTCAATGGAGAATCCATCCATGACACGCGGCCATGGATTGTGACGAACGAGGACACTATTTGGTTCACAAGACGTAAAGATACCACGACCGATGATGCAACAATCTATGCCATCATGACCAATGTGAGCGATTGGCAGCGTGGACAACGTCGAACCATCACACTTCATTCCGCCCAGGCCACGGACCGGACTCGCATCACCTTCCTCGGTCAAAACGAAAAAACCCTTGAATATCAGCCTAAAGCAGATGCCTCGACCACTTGGAAGCAGACATCTCAAGGTCTGACAATATCCGCCATGCGCACGCTGCGCTTCTATACAGCGGGCGAATACGCGAACCCCATGGTGCTGAAACTGGAACACGTTAAAGCCGCCCTGGAACCGCCAGCCGTCAATACCGAAAAACCCATCTCCACGGGGGATGGAAGCTTGACGTTGCATGGTAAACTCCTTGATCTCGGCAAGGCAGCTGAGGTCGAAGTCGGCTTCGAGTACCAAGAGTACCTGGGATTCCACGAGGTTCTAGCCAACGACACCTGGACCCGAACGGCATTGATCAAGAAGGATTCATTGGGTGATTTCAAGCTCGACGTCGCCGGACTATCGTCAGGAAAAAGCTACCGTGTGCGTGCGGTGGTCGTGCATCCCAAAATTATCATGCGCGGGGATTTCCAAAAGGTTAGTGTCCGTTGAGGGGTCACCGAATGTGAGGTGACTCTGAGGGTGGATACAAGGAACCTAGGTTACCTCAAACCTCCCTGCCGAGCTGCCGACAACAGTGCCGACCGGTCCACGACACTCTAGGGGTTGAACCCGATTAAGTCATGGAAATTGTATTATAGTTAAACACTGCTGTCCAACTATAAGTCAAGAAATGACAACTGCTTACCGATCTGGACTTCTGGATTCACTGGTTTTTCGTACTGAAACAGGGAATTTACCAGCGTTTTCTCGAAACACGTCAGACTCAAA
>CAIUVD010000269.1 GCA_903902515.1 uncultured Planctomycetota bacterium
CCGCCGACCTCCTCGCCGACCACCAGGCCAAGCCCCGGAACATCGGCAAACTCCTCAACGCCAGCGCGGTCGGTGATGTCGGCAGCATTGTCGTCGGCGATGCCCTGCGCTTCTATATCCAGGTGAAGGATGAGGTCATCACCGCCGCCAAGTTCCAGGTCTTCAATGGCCAGGACCAGGTGGCGGCGTCCTCGGCCCTGACGGAACTGGCGGTCGGCAAGACCCTCGACCAGGCGGCCCTCCTGAGCATTCCGGACCTGTGCGCCCACTTCGGCGGCCTGGATCATGTCCTGCTGCCGCCCCGGCCCTGGGGCCTGGATGGCCTGCGCTCGGCCATCGCCGCCTACCGGGGCGAAGATGTGGAGACGGACGAGGACCTGGATCCCCTGCTGTGCCGCTGCCATGGCATTCCCGAGGCCACGGTCCGCCAGTCGATCCAGGTCATGGACCTCAAAGAGGTCGATGAGGTGGTCAACGCCACCGGGGCCGGTTCCGGCTGCGGCTCCTGCCGGGCCGATATTCCGCGCATCCTTGATTCCGTCCGCAACAAGCCCAAGGAAGCCCCGCCCAAGCCGGCCCGGGGTTTGGGTCGGATCCAGATCATCCACCGCATCAATAAGGTGGTGGACGAACAGCTGCGCCCGACCCTGGCGGCCGACGGCGGTGACCTGGAACTCCTCGACTTGGATGGTCACCTGGTGGTGGTCCGGGGTCGTGGCCTGGAAGGGGATGCCCTGCGGAACGCCTGCGAAGTGCTGGAAAAACTCCTGAAAGCCGAAATTGACCCCACCCTTGGCGTCAGCCTGCGCTTATGAGTGAGGACTCCTCGGCCTGGACGCGCTGCAAGCGCATCCTCATTGGAAAGCCCCTCGATCTCTTTGATCGGCGGATTTTCCATTCGATGGCCCTGGCTCCGGTCTTGGCCTGGGTCGGTCTGGGGGCCGATGGGTTGTCGTCCTGCGCCTACGGCCCCGAGGAAGCCTTTAAGGCCGTCGGCAGCCAGCATTCCTACCTTGGGGTGGCCCTGGCCATCGCCGTGGCGGGCACCGTGTGGCTCCTGGCCCTGGCCTATGCGGCTCTGATCGAGGCCTTCCCGACCGGCGGCGGCTACGGGGTGGCCTCCAAGATGCTGGGCCGCCGGGCCGGACTGGTGAGCGGCTGCGCCCTGTTGGTCGATTACGTGCTGACGATCACCATTTCCGTGGCCGCCGCTGGCAAGGCGCTGTTCTCCTTGCTGCCGCCGGAATGGGCGGTGTGGACCCTGCCCTGTGAATTGGCGGTCCTGGCCTTCCTCACCACCATCAACATGCGGGGGGCCAAGGAGTCGATTCTGGTCCTTCTGCCGATTTTTGCCGTATTCGTCATCAGTCACCTGGCGATGATCATCACCGGTATCATTCGCCAGGTGCCCCACGCCCCCCAGGTGGCGCAGGAGATCGCCACCGGGTGGTCCACGGGCTGGACGGAACTGGGGGCGACGGTCCTGATGGCTAAATTGGCCACGGCCTACGCCATGTCGGGCTCGACCTACACGGGGTTGGAGGCAGTCAGCAACGGCCTGCCCCTCCTGCGCGAGCCCCGGGTCGAGAACGGCAAGCGGACCATGTGGTACCTGGCGGTCAGCCTGTCGATCGCGGCGGCGGGCATGATCACCTGCTACCTGTTGTGGGACGTGCACCCCGAGTCCGGCAAGACCATGAACGCGGTCTTGGCGGAGCGAGTCAGTTCTGGGATCCCGGGGGGCACCGCCTTTGTCTGGGTGGCGATGATCAGCGCCGGTGCCCTCCTGATTACCGCCGCCCAGGCTGGTTTCTTGTCGGGCCCCCGGGTAATGTCGAACCTGGCCGTGGACGGCTGGCTGCCCCGCAGTTTCCAGACCTTGTCGGAACGCCTGGTCACGGGCCACGCCATCCTGTTCCTCGGCGTCACGGCTGGCTTGGCCATGTACTACACCAAGGGCGATGTCAGCGCCCTGGCGGTCCTCTATACCATCAATGTCTTCCTGACCTTCTCCCTGACCATGATCGCCATGGGCACCTACTGGTGGCAGCAGCCCCGGGGCACGCCCCGCCGCAAGCGCCGCCTGACCCTGTACGCCATTTCGACCCTGGTGTGTGGTGGCATTCTGCTGGCGACCATTGTCACCCAATTCGACGGTCTGGGCCAGACGGCCTTGGCCATCACCGGCCTGATGGTGGCCATGTGCCTGCTGATCCATGCCCATTACCAAGGGGTCTCGGCCCAGCTACGTCGCCTGTACATGTCCCTCGAATCCGTGCCCCGGGTTCCCCGGGAGGTTCCGCCCCTGGACCGCACCAAGCCGGTGGCGGTGATTCTGGTCAGCCGCTACGGCGGCATCGGCATTCACACGGTGATGAACGCCTTCCGGGCCTTTCCCCACCACTTCCAGGGCATCATCTTCCTGTCGGTCGGGGTGGTCGATTCCGGCCGCTTCAAGGGTGAGGACAGCATGGCAGAACTGGAGCGGGATACGCGCGAGAGCTTGGACCGCTACCAGGAACTGGCCCGCAGCCTCGGCCTGCCGAGCGATGCCCGCTATACGTTGGGTCTGGACGTGGTCGACCTCGCCGAGGACTTGTGCCTGGACGTCGCCAAGACCTACCCCAAGGCAACCTTCATTGCCGGCAAGGTCATCTTCGGCAAGCCGAAATGGTACCATTGGTTGCTCCACAACGACGCCGCCGGGGCGATTCAACGGCGCCTCCAATTGGCGGGGAAGACGGTCGTCGTCATTCCGGCGCGGATCACGGAGTAGACATCCCCGGGCACGCTCGGTGGCGCCTTTCGGCTAGACTTGAGGGGCATGGAAACTCTAATGTCGTCCTCTCCTAGGAGCACCATGAAGATCCTCGTTCGTACCACTGGCGTCCTGTTCTCCGTTCTCGCCATCGCCGGTTGCGGCGATCAGCGCGATGCGGCGCCGGTCATCAACCCCGCGTCGAGCAACCCGACCCCGGCCCCCACCAACAACGTTCCGGACTGGGTCAACGATCCGACCCTCGGCGGGAAGTATCCGATCGCCGCCTATGGCGTCAGCGAGAAGATGATGTCCGGTGAAGGCATGATGCGCGACCGGGCCATGAATGCCGCCCGGACCGAAATCGCCCGCAGCGTCAACGTCCGGGTGCAGTCGATTTTCAAGGACTGGACCCGCGAAGGCGGCGAGATCACCAGCCAGGACAATAAGCAGATGGCCATGACCATGGCCGAGAACATCAGCCGTTCGGTCACCGACCAGGTGCTGACGGGTGCCAGCCAGCGCGGACGCTATGCCGAGCCCGGCACCGGCCGTCTGTTCGTGTGGGTGTACCTGGATGCCGGGGCCCTCGACAGCCTCAACAAGCAGATCCAGGCCAAAACCCGCGAGGAAGTCGAGAAGCGCGCCCACTTCGCGTCGAAGATCGAGGCCGACAAGGCCTTTGCCGACCTCGACAAGCTGGTCGATGCCCAGTTGCAGGGCAAGTAATCCCGCCTGGGCCGTGACCGCCCGGCGATCCTGGACATCCAGGGTCGCCGGGCGGTGTCGTTTCCGGATTTTCGCCTGATACTGGAATATCGCAGTCGAGGCGCGATCATGTCCCCCATGTTCCGCTCCTGCCTGCTGATGGTGATGTCCCTCGCCTTGGTGGCTGCTGACGCCCCACCCAATCCCGAACGGCCTTGGAGTGAGGTGCTGCCGGATGGGCGCGTGCGGACCTGGGTGCCCGCCGGTTACGCGGTGCAGCGCACCACCGCCTCCGAGCAATATGAAACCTGGGTCCCGGGCCATTGGGCGGAAACCCCGGTGGCGGCTTCTTCGGCCCCGGTCACGGTCCACGAATGTCGTCGGGAGTCCCGCACGGTGGTCCATTCCGGCCTTTTCATCGCGCCGGTGCCTTTGGTCATGGTGAACCACCGCTGGCGTCACAACTGGGGAGTCGCGGTCGGGGTCGGTTGGCCCCTGTGGATGGGCTGCCGCCACGGTGGGTGGGGCTGCTCCTGGTAGATTCCCCGGTCCCTTGCCCGGGGGACTGATGGCCGGACCATTCCGCCCGCCATGACCGACCCCATCGCTCCCGAGTCCGCCAACGAGTACCGCGCCGCCCGGAGCGCCAAGGCCGCAGCCCTGACCGCCGCGGGGGTCGACCCTTTTGGTGCTCGTTTTACGCCGACCCACACGGTGGCCCAGGCCCGGGCCCTGGCTCCGGCGGCCGTGGGGCCCGAAGTCCCTTCGGATCAGCGGCCCATGGGGCCGGTGGTGACCCTGGCCGGGCGTATCGGTAACCTGCGGCGCAGCGGCAAGAATCTGGTGTTTGCGACCCTCTACGACCGCTCCCGGGCCGAGGTCTACCTGAGCCAAAAGGCCGCCGGGGTGGCCGATCTGGAGGCCGCCGACGTCAAGAAGGAACGCGGCATCCAGTTGTTCCTGGAGTCCAAGACCCTGGGCGAGCAGTTTGCCCTCATCGATCATTTCGACCTCGCCGACTGGCTGGGGGTGACCGGTGCCGTTGGCCGGACCAAGACCGGTGAAATCAGCATTTTCGTCAAGTCCCTGACGCCCCTCGGCAAGTCGATGCTGCCGCCCCCGCACCAGGCCGGTGCCGGCGACACCCTGGCCACGGAAACCCGCAGCCGTCAGCGCTACCTCGACCTGCTGACCTCGGACGCCAGCCTGGCGACCTTCATGACCCGCTCGAAGTTGGTCAGCGGCATTCGCCAGTTCTTCACCGGCCACGGCTACCTCGAAGTCGAGACGCCGATGCTGCACCCGATCCCCGGTGGGGCCACGGCGCGGCCCTTCGTGACCCACCACAACGCCCTCGACATGGACCTGTACCTCCGCATCGCGCCGGAGTTGTACCTCAAGCGGCTGATCGTTGGTGGCATGGAGCGGGTCTTCGAGATCAACCGCAACTTCCGCAACGAGGGCATCAGCCCCCGCCAC
>CAIUVD010000270.1 GCA_903902515.1 uncultured Planctomycetota bacterium
ACCCAGGGGTGGTCTTTTTATGAACGGTTACCTCAATTCCCAGCGAGAGCGTGGACACCTCTGCCAGGTCGTGCCCTGGGATGGCATGTTCACCTGGGGTATGGGGCGGCCTCTGAGGGTGCTCATGAGGGCGATGACGGTTCTCATCTCCCGCTGGGGGTCGGCGGTTTTCATGGGGGAGATGCGTGTTGGAGCGGGGGTCGCCGCTGGGATCGAGATGCCCCGGGTGGCCCCTTCCCCTCCCGGCTCCGTTTCGACACTCCCGCCCATGCCCAAACGCCTGAATGCCGATGACCGCGAAATGCTGGCGGATCTGAAGACCCTGTTGCTGGCTTCGGCCCAGAATGCCCAGGCCGCCGCCACTGGCGAGGATGTGGCTGATGCCCTCCTGAATCTGTCGACCCAACTGGCCCAGGCCCAGGCGGCCGTCGCCCGTCTGCGGGAGCGCCACGATGCGGCCAACTGAGGAACTGGATACCTGGAACGACGCCGATGACGAAGAGGTCCTGGTTGATTTGCCGGACGCTCCGGTGCGGAAAATTGCGGCTCGTCGTCGTCTGAGCCCGGTTGACGCCCTCAAACAGTACTGGGGCTACGACGGCTTCCGGGAATTACAGGGCGAGGCCGTGCAGGCGGTGGTCGAGAAGAAGGACGCCCTGGTGATCCTGCCTACGGGTGGCGGCAAAAGTCTGTGCTATCAAGTGCCTGCCGCCTGTGGTTTGGGGCTGGTGCTGGTGGTGTCGCCCCTGATCGCCCTGATGGATGATCAGGTGGCCGGGGCCCGGGAAGCGGGCCTGCGCGCCGGGGCCCTCCACAGCAATGCCGACGAGGCCGAGAAACGTCGCCTGCGAGACGCCCTCGACCGCGACGAATTGGATCTGCTCTACGTCAGTCCTGAACGGTTGTCGGTGGGCGATGTCCTCGGCCGTCACGCCCAGCGCCTGGCCCTGGTGGCGGTGGACGAGGCCCACTGCGTCTCCCACTGGGGCCATGATTTCCGGCCGGAATACCGCACCCTGGGCAAGTTGTTCGACCAGATTCCCGACGTCCCCCGTATGGGCCTGACGGCCACCGCTACGCCCCAGGTGCAGGAGGACATCGTCCAGCAGCTGCAGCTGCGCCGACCTGTGCGCCTAGTCGGCCACATGGACCGGGCGAACCTCACCTACCGCTGCCTGCAGCGGCGGGACCAGACGGCCCAGATTTTGGACGTGGTGCGCCGTCACCCCGGGGATGGTGGCATCGTCTATGCCCAGACACGCAAGGATGTGGAGCGGATCGCCGAAACCCTGCGCGGCCACAAGGTCCAGGCGGCGGGCTACCACGCCGGCATGACCCCGGCCATCCGGGCCAAGGTCCAAGCGGATTTCGTCAATGAACGCCTGAACGTGGTGGTGGCCACCATCGCCTTCGGCATGGGCATCGACCGCTCCAACGTCCGCTACGTCATCCACGCCAACGCCCCCAAAAGCATCGAGCATTATCAGCAGGAGGCGGGTCGCGCCGGCCGCGACGGCGACCCGGCGGAATGTGTGTTGTTGTTCAGCGCCGGCGATCTCGCCAGCCACCGTCAGATGGCCCTCAAGGACCATCCCGCGCCCGAGCGCCTGCGGGTTCTCGACCGCCACCTCAAGGATGTGGGCCGTTTTGCCGTGGCCCCGGTGTGCCGGCATCGCTTGCTGGTCGAACACTTCGGCCAGGACCTGACGACGGCCCCCGAAGGGTGTGGTGCCTGTGATGTGTGCCTGGGCGAAACCACGGAAACCCCGGCCGCCGATGCCCTCCTGTTGGCCCAGAAAATCATTTCCGCCGTGTGGCGCCTGGGGGGGCGCTTCGGCATCGCCTACACCATCGCCGTCCTGCGGGCCGATGGTGATTCCCGCACGACCGATCGTATGACCTCGGCGGGCCACGACCAATTGACGGTTTACGGCCTTTTGAAGACCCACGCCGAGGGTGATTTACGGGGCTGGGTCGATCAGTTGATCGTCCAAGGGTTTCTCGAAATCGACGAAGAAGGGGATTATCCCCTGTTGACCATGACCGAATCTGGCAAGGCCCTGTGCAAGGGCGTCGGCACGGTGCGCCTTGGCGTGGCCCAGGGCAAGACGGCCCGCAAGACCAAGGCCAAGGCCGACACCAGCGCTGGCTTGGCGGATCCCGATAAGCCCCTGTTCGAACGTCTGCGGGTCCTGCGGAAACTCATGGCCGAGGACCACGGCGTGCCGCCCTACGTCATTTTCCACGATGCCACCCTACACCTGTTGGCGGCCCAGAAGCCGACCTCCCTGGAGGCCCTCCAGGAGGTGAAGGGCATCGGCGAGCGAAAGGCAGCGCGCTATGGCGCCCCGGTTCTTGCGGTCATTGGCGGGAAGGATCCCTCCATGGCCTTCGTTCCGCGCGGGGCCTGATCAGGGCTGCAGGGGCGGGATGGTGATGGTCGCCCCGGGCACCAGTTTGGCCGAATCGAGACCTGGGTTAGCGTCGACGATGCGCTTCCAAGGGCCCGTGGAGCCGTAGTGCAGGGCGGTGATCTGGGCCAGGGTGTCTCCGGGCTGGATCGTGTAGGTGGTGATGGGTCCGACGCTGGCGGCGGTCGTGGACCCAGCGGCCAGGGGCTCGCCGAGGACGACCTGGACGGCTTCCGCCCTGGGGACCTGCAGGTTGAGGTCATCGCGCACCACCTCGGTCAGGCGCCGATGGTCGTAGGTTCCGGCGGGCAAACGGATGGTGACCGTGACGGTTTCCCAGGAATAGCGGTCCGCAGCGTAGCGTTCCCACACGGGGGCTGGGGTGAGGGTCACCTGGGCCGGTTTGCCGGTGATTTTTTCCGCCAGTCGCGCCAAACGCTCGCTCACCAGGGTGGCTTCCGCCTGGGGGGTGTGGGCGACCAAGCGGCCATTGAGCAGCACCACACCTTCGCCTTCGCGGGTGCAGCCCGCCAGGGCCAGGAGCAACGTCAGGGGCAGGAAGTAACGCATGGTGCTATGCCTTGGGCATCGGCAGATGAAGACAAGGGGGCACGCGGCATCAGGGCCGAAAAACAACACGCCCCCGCAACCGAAGTTGCGGGGGCGTGTTTTGGCGACCTGGACGGGACTTGAACCCGTGGCCTCCGCCGTGACAGGGCGGCGCTCTAACCGATTGAGCTAAGGCTCCTTGAAGGAGGCG
>CAIUVD010000271.1 GCA_903902515.1 uncultured Planctomycetota bacterium
AATCCCTATTTCAAGCAGAGCGTCCTTTCAACGGCTGAACTTCTCTATGCCGCTTGAGCCCCAAGACGTTGGCCGGTTGCGCGACATGATCGACTATGGCCAAGAGGCCATCGCTCTGCTTGGCCCTATGACGGTTGAGCAGATGGTTGCTGATCGACGGACGTTTCTTGCCGTCTCGCGCTGCGTCGAGATTGTCGGTGAGGCTGGCTGGAAACTGTCGGACAGCCTCAAGCAGGCCCACACGACCGTCCCTTGGCCGTTGATTGCAGGGATGCGCCATCGCCTCGTCCATGACTACGGGCGGGTGGACAGCGATGTTATCCACAAGGTGATTTCCCAGCATTTAGCGCCCTTGATTGCTGATTTGAAAGCGATCCTCGCCCAGGACGGTCATACGGTGTAGCCACTCGCCTGATGCCCAGATTGGCAGACCCGCTCCCTCCCGTCGGGGGACAAAGGGGCCGTTAGCTGGCCCCTTTGTGGCCTTCCGGTGCCCGGGTTCCGAGGAATAGTCCCCGGAAACCGCCCTCCAGTTTCTTCGAAAAGCAGAACCCCCCGGTCCCAATCAGGCCCTCACTTGCCGTTGAACTGCAGGGTCGTGCCGTTGGTGGTCCAGCGATCCGTGCCGTTGGCACCCGTGACCGTGAAAGCGGCCGTGGTCCCGGCGACGGTTGGGGCCTTGGCTCCGGCGGCGAGGGGGGTCAGGACCATCCGGAAGTCGCTGGTCACGGACTGGCGGCTGGCGATCAGGCGCTTGCCGTCCATCTTCTTGCCCTTGTTGGCGCCCTTGCCGGGGGCGTTGCGGCCCGCGAATTCTTCCAGGGTCCAGGTCACCGGGCCACCCACGGACTGAATCTGCAGGCGGCGCTGATCCGCGGGATCCGCCGGGGCGAGGACGGCGCTGGTGGCGTCGGAGCGCTCCAACTGCAGATCGAGGTCCAGCTGCAGGAGCCAGTCGTAGGTGTGGCTGGCTTTATCGAGGGCGATGTCATCGGTCACCACCAGGTAGGGCTGGGCGCCGCGCCGCAGGGCGAAGGAACGAATCGCCTTGGTCACCGGCAGGTTCGGCTTGCGCCAGTAGAACAGGCCGACGTAGCCTTCGTCCGGCAGGCCGTGGAGGCTGTGGGGCACCCAGGCGAGGTCCGGCCGGTCGGGGAAGCCGAGGGTCCGGGGGTCGCTGAGTTCCTTCTCCCAGGGGGCCTCGAACACCGTGGTGGCCTTGGGCCACGGGCTGTGGGCGGACCACTGCCATTGGTAGCAGTAGGTCAGATCGGCGGCCCCGAGGACCACCTCGCCCCGGTCCTCGTGGCGCAGGGTCTTGGCCGAGGGTGGCTTCCAGGCCTGGGGTTTGCCGTCGATCCGCACCAGACTGTGCTCGTCGCCGTCACGCATGCCCATCCAGTCGCCGTCGATGGCCCAGGCACGGCCCAGGGCGTCGAGGGTGAAGACGCCGCGATCGGCATTGTCATGGCCGTTGAAGAAGGCATCGGCCCGGGCATCGAAATGGACGTAGAGGGCTTGGTCGGTCCAGTCGCTGCGGGCGATTTGCAGACCGCGCTCGGGGTAGTTGGCCGCCAGGGGCAGGCCGAGTTTCGCCCGATCCGTGACCGCCGGATCGGCGGCATCGAAATCCACCGGGAAGGCCAGGAGGTCGGTCGTGCTCTGGGCCCGCAGGGCCTGGCGGTAATCCGCGCCGATCTGCCACCGCCACAGGTGGTTGGCCAGGGGGTTCTGGGGATAGGCCCAACGGAAGGCGGCAAAAATCGAGGGATAGCCGTTGCTGCTCCCGGCCCCGTGGCCACGGATCTGCTGTTTTTCCCAGGTACTGTCCTTGGCGGGCGACCATGGCTGGAGGGCCTGGATGGTTGCGGCGAGGTGCCCCCGGAGGTGGGGATGGGCGAAGGCATCGGTGCCGCGCCGGGCCAGCCCAGCCATGGCCAGGGCGCTGTCCCGCAGGCTGGTGGCCACGGGATAGGTGTCCTCGTTGGCCGCGCCGCTGGGATAGAACGACCGCTCCATGTAATTCATCACCAGGGTTTTCCACAGGGGGATCTGCTCCGGATCGTCCCCTTCCTCGCCCTCGATGGCCATGGCCAGCACCGCCAGATGGCCGTGGTAGAGGGTATGGTTCGAAATCGCCCGCGCCGCCGGGCCGCCCTGGCCATAGCACCGCCGACCGGTGATGGCCGCCGAGATGGCCTTCCGCACCGTGTCCCGCTGCTCGGGGGTCATTTCGTCGTAAAGCACGTCGTAGGTCATGGCCAGGCCGGCGCCGCCGAACAGGAAGCCGGTGCCAACATCCCAGTTGTTCGATGACCAGATCCGCACCTGGGAGCCGGTGATGTCGCCCGTCAGGGCTTTTTGCTTAGGATCCAGCCCCAGTTCGCGGCTGCGCAGGGTCAGGCGGCAATAGCCGGTAATGGCCTGAATGGCCAACTGGCGCAGGGCCGGATCATCCTTGGCCAGGCCGACGGCGGCGGCGGCAAAGAAGGCGCCGTTGCGGTTCTCGCCTTTGATCCACAGGCGGTTGACGGTTTCGGCGTCGATGCCCTCGGCCGGCAGGGCTGCCAATTCATCGAGGGTTGCCCGGTTGGACTTGATCTGGCTCTCAGCAAAGGCCAGGAGGCTCTTGCTGAAGGCCCCCGTCGCCAGCTGCTTCTTCCAGGCCGGGAAGTCTTCGGGACTGAAGAGGATTCGCGGATGGACCCCGGGGGCCGGAACCTTGGAGAGGGCCACCTGGGTCCAGGCGTCGCTGGCCGGCAGGACGGGCACGGTCAGCGGCAGCAACAAGGAAAAAGCGAGAAGGGACGTACGCATGGAAGTTCGAGCCCGGGTGGAACCCCAATGCCATCGCACCGCGTCGCCGTTTCAATGATCAGCTGGAGCCATGCATGCAGGCCTGCGCAGGGATACCCACGAGGGTATAGACGATTTTACAGGGATTTAGGGGGCCTTTCATCTGGGGGCCCGGGGCGATGGCAGTGCATCATTTGGAACATATGGTTAATATTTAGTGAAAATATATTGTACATTGCGAACCAAATGCATCAAATTAGCCTCCGCATCACCATGTATTCTGATATTACCATGAATAGTACTAAGCAATTGTCTAAGTTCCTTTCGATCATTGGTTTACGAGGGATCTTGCTCGGGATGCTGCTCTTAATGGCTTCGGCCCTGGTGGCCCAGGATCCGCCGACGGTCGTCACGCCGGTCACCGCGGTCGCCAACCCCGTGGTGACCACCTCCGTGGGTCTGACCGCGCTGGGTGCTGACGACGGTGGTGCGAATGCCCTGCGGTACATCTGGAGCGTCGTCGGAACGCCACCGGCCGCCGTCACCTTCACCTCCAGCGGCAGTAATTCTTCGAAGTCGACGACGGCTCGTTTCACCGCGATTGGTACGTACACCATTCAATGCGCGATAACGGATGCCGGGAATCTGGCCGTGAACTCGCAGCTGGTCGTCACCGTCAGCCCAAAAGAAACCTCTGTCACCATCGCCCCGGCCACCGTGGCCATCAACCTGCTCGCCACCCAGGCCTTCACGGCTACCGTGAAGGACCAGTTCGGGGCCGTGATGGCCACGCCGTCAGCTCCGGCGTGGACCATTTCGTCGGGACGTAGTGGTGCTCTGAATGCCACTACCGGCGTCTTTACCGCCAACACCACCTCCGGCGGCTTTTACCAGGTACGAGCCACCTCGGGAGGTGCCCAAGGTACCGCCTTGCTATCAGTGGTGAATCGCGCGCCCGTGGTGGCGACGGTGGCTGCCGCGTCTCCTGCGGTGGTTACGGCGAAAACCACCAATCTGACCGTGCTCGGTGCCGACGATGCGGTAGAGACCAGCCTGACGTACACCTGGGCGGCCGTGGGCGTCGTTCCGGCGGCCGTGACCTTTTCTACGAATGGCAACAACACGGCCAAATCGGTGACCGCCACCTTTGCGAAAGCAGGGACCTATGCCCTGGCCTGCACGATTCGTGATGCGGGTGGCTTGGTCGCGACGTCTTCGGTGAACGTGGCGGTGACCGCCCTGCCGACCACCGTCACCGTCAGCCCGGCCACCGTCACCGTGGCCCCGAGGGCGACCTCGGCTTTCACGGCCTCCGTCAAGGATCAGTTCGGCATCGACATCGTGCCGATCCCGGCCCTCACGTGGGCCTTGGCGTCAACGACCCAGGGCACGATCTCGACGACGGGCTTGTTTACGGCCAGTAACCTTCCCGGGGGGCCCGTGGTGGTGTCGGCTGCTACCGCGACGCCGGTGGTGACGGGAACGGCACGGGTGACGGTGGGCAACGCGCCCCCGACCATCGTGGTGGCCGCCAATACCCCGGCCCAACCCGTGACGACCACCACCTGTCGGGTTAGTGCCCTCGGTGCTGACGAAGCGGGGGAAGCGGGCCTGATCTACACCTGGTCGACCACGGGCACCCCGCCCGCCCCGGTGACCTGGAGCGCCAACGCCACCAATGCGGCCAAATCCGTGACCGCCACCTTCACGAAACCGGGTGTCTATGCCCTCCGAGTCGCCATGCAGGATGCCGGAGGAGCGACCACCACCAGTGCCCTGTCCGTCACCGTCGCCGCAGAGCCCACCACCCTGACGGTCGCCCCCACCACGGCGACCATCAACCTCCTGGGAAGTCAGGCATTCACCGCGTCCGTGGTCGATCAGTTTGGCAGTCCGATCCTCCCGGCCCCAACCGTTGGGTGGTCGACCACCACCACGGCCAGCGGAACCGTTGCCGCGAATGGCGTTTTCATGGCCACCACGACTTCAGGTGCTGGAATTGGCGTGGTGGCCACCGTTGGGGCCACCCGGGCGATTGCCCGGCTGACGGTAGCCAATGCGACTCCCACGGTGACGACGGCGGCCACCGCCGCGCGCGCCACCCCGACGACCGCCGCCCTTGCGGTGCTTGGGGCTGACGATGCCGGTGAAGCGACGTTAACCTACAGCTGGTCGGTCACGGGCACGCCGCCGGCCCCCGTGGTTTTCTCGCACAATGGCACCAATGCCGCCAAGGCCGTGACGGCGACCTTTACCAAACCCGGTAGTTACGCATTCCTGGTCACCCTCCGTGATGCAGGCGGTTTGGTGGTCACCAGTGCGGCGACCCTCGCGGTGCCTGCGGATCCGGTGCAACTGACGGTGTCCCCATCCACCGCGACGGGTGTGCAGGGATTCGCCACGAACTTCGTGGCGACGACGACGGATCAGTTTGGTGGCGCCATGCCCACCCCGGCCCTGACGTGGACGGTTGCGGATCCGCTGCGCGGCACGGTCAGCAGCGCCGGGGCTTTCACCGCCACCCTCGTGGTTGGAGGTCCGGTCGCTGTTCGGGCGGTGGTTACCGCAGCCCCCACCGTCACGGCCAGTGCTACGGTGACGACAACGAACACCCTCCCCACGGTGGCGATGCCGATCACACTTCAGGTCCCTGAGCCGATCACCACCACGACGGCCCGTCTCGCAGTCCTCGGCGCTGATGATGGTGGTGCCACTGCCTTGCTCTACGGCTGGTCTGTGTCCGGGACGCCTCCCGCCCCCGTGACTTTCAGTGCCACGGGTACCAATGCCGCCAAATCAACCACGGCCACCTTCACGGCCCCCGGGTCCTACACCCTGGTCGCGACCATCACCGATGCCCAGGGTGCCCAGGTCACCACCTCGCGGACCCTGCAGGTGCAGGCGACCGCCACCTCCATCCTCGTCACACCCGCCTCGGCCACGGTCGCGGTCACCAAGACCGCCACCTTCACCGCAGTCGTCCGCGATCAGTTCACGACGCCCCTGGCGACCCAGCCCACCATCACCTGGGGCTTGGGAACTGGGGCCGCGGGAACCATTTCCACGGGTGGCGTTTTTACGGCGAGCAGCGCCACGGGCGGAGCCTGGGCCGTGACGGCCACGGCCGGCACCCTCATCGGCCGGAGCCGGGTCACGGTTGGTACCGGTACCAACGTGGCCCCAACGGTGGCGACGGTCGCCACCCCCGCCGCGACCACGGTCCTCGGCACCGCGGTGGGCCTGACGGTATTGGGGGCCGACGATGCCGGTGAGCCCGCCCTGACCTACACTTGGTCCACGACGGGCCAAGTCCCGGCACCTGTGACGTTCAGTGCCAACGGCACGAACGCTGCCAAGGTCGCCACGGCGACGTTCACCGCCCTCGGCAGCTATGGCTTGCTGTGCACCATTCGGGACGCAGCAGGCTTGACGGTGACGTCCGCCGCCTCGGTGACGGTGTCACCCAACGCGACCCAAATCACGGTCACTCCAGCATCCTCCAGCACCATCCAGGGAGGGATCGTGGCCAACGCCCTCGTGGTGCGCGATCAGTTCCTCCAGGTGATGACGCCCCCCGCCATGACCTGGTCCGTCACCCCCACCACCGCGGGTGCGATCAGTGGGGCGGGGATCTTCACCGCCGCCAAGACCCCGACGGCGGCGGTAACCCTCAAGGCCGCTGTCACCGCCACACCGACTACGGCGGGAACAGCCACCGTGGCGGTAGGTAATCAGACTCCCACCTGGTCCCAGGCCCCCACGGCGACGGCCACGCCGACCACGGTAAAACTCGCCGCGCTCGGCGCCGATGACGCGGGCGAGCCCGCCCTCATCTACACCTGGTCCACCACGGGAACGCCCCCGGCCCCGGCGACCTTCAGCGCCAACGGCATCAACTCCGCCCGTGCCACCACGGCGACCCTGACCAAGGGTGGATCCTACACCTTCCAAGTGGTGGCCCGGGATGCCCAGGGCGCGACAGCGACCGCAAGCGTCACCGTGTCCGTCCCCCTGGTGGCGACCTCGATGGTCGTCAGCCCGGCCACGGCCACGCTGAATGTCACCAAAACCCAGGCCTTCACCGCCAGCGTCCTCGACCAGTTCGGGGTAGCCCTGGCCCCGCAACCCACCATCACCTGGAGCCAAGCCGGACCTTCCCTGGGAACGATGGCGTCTACCGGGATCTTCACTGCTGGCACCACCGATGGTGGCCCGGTGCTGATCATCGCCCAGAGCGGTGCGATTTCGGGATCCTCAAAGATCAGCGTCACCAATGCCGCGCCGACCATCGCCACGGCCGCCGCCGTCGGGGCCTGGTCGGGCGCCACCGTGCCCCTGACGGTCCTCGGAGCCGACGACGGCCCTGAGTCTGCCCTCACCTACACCTGGAGCGCGGGGGCCATGGCCCCGGCCCCGGTGACTTTCAGTGCCAACGGAACCAATGCCGCGAAATCCGTGACCGCGACCCTCACCAAGGCGGGGTCCTATCCCCTGACGGTGACCATTCGAGACCCGAAGGGTGCCCTGGTCAGTGCCAACCTGACCTTGGCCGCCACGGCAGCGCCCACCACCATGACCCTGACGCCGGCGACCATCACCGTCTCTCCCACTGCCACCCAACTTTTTACCGTCACGGTCGCGGACCAGTTCCAGCAGCCCCTGCTGCCCACCCCGGCTTTGACCTGGAGCCTGAGCACCGCGGCCCAGGGCACGATTTCGACGGCCGGCCTGTTCAAGGCCTCGACGACCCCAGGCGGCCCGATCACCGTGCGGGCCCAGGCCGCCAACGGCGCCGTGGCCACCGCCAGCCTGACGGTCGCTAACACGGCCCCCACCATCACCCTCGCGGCCACGGCAGAGCAAACCTCCGTCACCACCACCACGACCAAACTGTCGGTCTTGGCCACGGACGATGGCGGCGACAGCGCCATCACCTACCGCTGGGTCACGGTCGGCACGCCCCCAGCCCCGGTGGTGTTCAGTGCGGTGGATACCAACGCCGCCAAGAATGTGACCGCCACCTTTACGAAACTCGGGACCTACACCCTCGAAGCCCAGGCCCGGGATGCCCAGAGTGCGATGGCGGCCTCGCGGGTGACGTTGACGTTGACGGCTACGGCGACGACGATGACGGTCAGCCCGACGGCAGTGACGATTGGCCAATTAGCCAGCCAGGTGTTTACGGCCACCGTCAAGGATCAGTTCGGGGGAGCACTTACCCCCACGACGGACTTAGTCTGGGCCGTGAGTACCACGACGAGCGGTGCCTTGGCGCCCGCGGCCAGTCCTGCGCTTTCGGCCACGTTCACCAGCACGAATACGCCTGGAGGTCCGTTCCTCGTGACGGCCAAGTCTGGCTCAGCCACAGGAACGGCCCTCATCACCGTGTTGAACCAGGTCCCCCGGGTGGTGACGGCGGCTACGGCAACGCTGAATCCTGACCAGAAGACCATTAATCTTGGAATCGTTGGTGGTGATGATGGTGAACCGACCACCATGACCTATTCGTGGGCGACAACGGGGGCTTCGCCCACAGGAACCGGCTTCAGCGTGAATAGGACGACGACGTCTGCGGCCACCTTGGCCACCTTAACCAAGCCAGGGCCTTATACGTTCACCTGTAGTCTTAAGGACGCGAGTGGATTGATTGGAACGGGAAGTGTTAATCTGACGGTTGCGACGGTGTTAACCTCAGTGGTGGTTACTCCCAACCCTGTGTTAGTCGCCGTTGGTCAAGGTCGCCAGTTTAGCGCGGCGGCAAAAGACCAGTTTAATGTCAATTTGACCACCCAGCCGACTTTTGCATGGTCGGTTCCAGCAGAGGCAGGGAGCATCTCTAATGCAGGTTACTTCTACGCGTCTTGGGCGTTTGGTGGGCCTTATTCACTGACCGCAACCGCCGGAGTAATTTCAGGGTCTGCTCAAGTCACTGTTGGCGGCATGCAGTGGATCACGTCACCTCAAGGTACCGTAGACCCAACCACCATTGGCCAACGGTGGTTCTTGGCAGCACAAGCAACGTCCGCCGCGGCGGCTCCGATATCCTACACGTGGTCCGTAACGTCGGGGGATCCGGCAGGCATTACCATAACCACGTCCAACGAGACTCCCGGACAAGCCCAAATCGACGTCATCGTCCCAGGAATTTATCAGGTCGCGTGTCGAGCCACCAACGGGACGAATACGTTAAATGGGTCGGTCCGGGTTGATGGCCGAGGATTGGTAATTGATGGGATTCAGGAGATTTCTTCGGGTAGCTTCCAGGTTAGTGCACGGACGGCAAACTTCAATTTCGACGATGGCATCGTTTACACGTGGACCACGGATGAACCACTGTGGTTCCAGGGAATAAACGGACCGAATGGGACGACACGGGCATCGTGGGTGCAATTAGTTTCCGACACGATTGCGTACATGGGGGGAACTTTGACCTGCACGGCCACCCATCCGCAGTGGCCTGCGGCCAAGGCCGTAGCATCGTTGGAATGGTCTGGAGAGACCCAGCAATACCAACCAGTAGCCATTAATCCCCAGCAAAGAAATCCCGTCACTGATAGGACGATAATCACGCCTGTAGTACTCGTCCCAGGTGTCACCGTATCGGGAGTGACGTGGTCGGTTGATTCTCCACATGCCAGTTTGTTGCCAACCGTCACCTCTGGCCTAACCCCAACATCGATCGTGTTTAGGCAAGTGGGGGCGGTCACGGTGACCGCACGTGCAGCCACCTCGGAAGGTCCGATCGTCACCACGACGGTCATTGAACCACAAACCTTGGGATGGAGCCAGGAGCCCCAAGTTGCCGCAAATCCGGTGGGTTCTGACCGTGTGGCGTGCACGGCATTGGCTCAGTTTGGTCTAGGCCCAGAATCTGGAATTACTTACCAGTGGAGTGGATCCGAGGTCAATGACCGAGGCACCGTGACATTTACGGTGAATGGTACGAATGCCGCAAAATCGACGGAGGCGCGGTTTACGAAGTCGGGTTATTATTATCTGACCTGCACGGCAAGTGTGGGTGGTTGGACAATCTTCAAGACTTTATATGTCTCCGTCGAAGGCGTGCAGTTTACCCAGGCACCTACGCCAGCGAGTAACCCGGTATTCAGCGACCGCGTTGGTCTTTCTGCCCTGGCCAGCACGGCGTTAGGCCCCGAATCTGGAATATCCTATCAATGGAGTGGTAGTGGCCCTGCCACCGTAGCCTTTACGGTGAATGGTACGAACGCCGCGAAATCGACGGAAGTTCGGTTCACACAGTCGGGCACTTATAGTCTAAATTGTACGGCGAGTGTTAGCGGATATTCGATCTCGCGTACCGTTTCGGTGTCCGTCACAGGCATCCAATTTACCCAGGCACCAACGCCAGCGAGTAACCCGGTATTCAGCGACCGCGTGGGCCTTTCTGCCCTGGCCAGCACGGCTTTGGGCCCCGAATCTGGAATATCCTATCAATGGAGCGGTTATGGCCCTGCTGCCGTAGTTTTCACGTTGAATGGTGCGAACGCCGCGAAATCGACGGAAGCGCGGTTCACGCAGTCGGGTTATTATAATCTGACCTGCACGGCGAGTGTGGGTGGTTTTTCGACCTCCCAGACTTTTTTGGTGTCCGTCACAGTCATCCAATTTACCCAGGCACCAACGCCAGCGAGTAATCCGG
>CAIUVD010000272.1 GCA_903902515.1 uncultured Planctomycetota bacterium
CCGGACCCCGGACCCCGGACGGGAGCGAAGCGACCCCCCAATGGCACACCCGTCGCTTCCCCTCCCCCCGAGGCCCCCCATGTCCAAGTTCTGGAACCAATTGGTCAACGTCTGGAGTAAGCTCGAGATCCCCCAGAAGGCGACCATCGTCCTCGCCGGGCTCGGGTTCCTGGGCTTGATGATCAGCTTGGTGATGACCGCCTCCAAGCCCGACTACCGGCTCCTGGCCAAGGGGCTGTCGAAGTCCCAAATCGCCGAGATCGCCACTTATCTCGAATCCAACCACGTGCCGTACAACGTGATCGATAACGAGACCGCAATCATGGTCCCCAGCGCCAACCTCTATAAGGTGCGTAACGAACTGGCCCAACAGGACATGCTGGGGGACGGAGCCAAGGGGTTCGAGATTCTCGGTAAGTCGTCGTCGATGTGGGAATCGACCTTCAGCGAACACAAAACCTATGACCGTGCGGTGTCCGGCGAGTTGGAGCGCAATTTCCGGGAGTTAAATGGAGTCCGTTCGGCCCGGGTTCTCATTGACCGCCCCCAGCCCAGCCCCTTCGTGAGTGACGATTCCGCCAAGCCCAAGGCGTCGGTGAAACTCGACATGAAACCCGGCACCCGCCTAACGGACCGCCAGATCGCCGGCATCATCCACCTGACGGCCGGGGCCGTGGCTGGTCTGTCCCCGGACCGTGTCGAAATCATGGACGGCAGCGGCCTGCTGACCCCCAAGGCCGCCGACAGCGGCGCGGGCATGGCCCAGACCACCCTCGAAGCCGAGGTCGCCCGGGAGAACTACCTGACCCGCAAGGCCCAGGAGCAGCTCGACACCATCCTCGGGCCCAATCGCAGCCAGGTTCGGGTCAGCGTCAAACTGGACTTCACCAAGCGCACGGAAGCCAGCAGCGACCCGACCAGCAAAGTGGTGATGGAGGAGACGACCAACAGCAACAATGAATCCACGGAATCCGCCAACCCCGGCGGCGTGGCGGGCACCGCCCCCAACGTCGAGGGCGAAAGCCGCCCGACCACCGCCCCCAGCCCCCTCAAGGGCACCAAGGCCAAGGAAGAGACCACCAGTAAATACGTGGTCGGCAAGAAGTCCGTGACCCAGGAGGACGAGGTCGGCCGCATCAAAGGCATGAACGTCTCCATCCTGCTGCCGTTCAAGAAAACCACCAAGCCGAAACTCGACGACAAGGGCAAGCCCACCGACCAAAAAGAAGAGGTGGTCGAGGAATACACCCAGGCCGAAAAGGATCGTTTCAAGGAACTGGTCCTCAACGCCATCGGCTTCAACGCCGCCAAGGACATCGCGACCAAGGTCGAGAATGTCGCCAACCTCGATGCCCGTTTCACCAGTTCGGTCCAAAGCATGGACCTCTACGCCGCCAAGGAGGAATTGGCCCAGGCCGGCGTAACCCTGCCCCTGGGGAACCTGCCGTGGACCGACGCCATCGGCTACGGCGTGGCCGGTTTGACGGCCCTGATCATCCTCGGCGTGGCCCGGGGCCAGTTGAAGCGCAGCCACAAGGCCTGGGCCGATGCCGAGGAGCGGGCGCGCCTCGCCGTCGAGGAAGCCGAACGTAAGCGGGCAGAGGCCAAAAAGGCTGAAGAAATCGCCACCCAGCCCGGCGAAACCATGGTTGACGCCCAGCAGCGCGTCCGCCGCCAGGAACTCCGCGAGGCCATCAAGCAGAAGATCAACGACGATCCCGCCGCTGCGGCGGCGATCGTCCGCAAGTGGCTCTACGAGGCTTAAGAGGACATCATGGCTGACGATAAAGAGAAAAAAACGAGTGGGCCCCGTCGCGCCGCGCAGTTCATGCTCGCCCTCGACCCGCCAACCGCTGCCGCCCTCATGCAGCGCATGAGCGAGCGCGAGGTGGGCATGCTGTCGGAGGAGATGACCCGGGTCGGCGATATGTCCTCCGACGAGGCCGAAGATCTCCTCAAGCTGTTCGCCAGCGCCTCGGGGGCCGACACCATCGATGTCGAGCCGATGCTCCAGGACATCCTCGAACGGGCCCTGGGCAAAGAAAAAGCCAAGGAACTCCTCGATAAAATCCGCCGTCAGGCCCGGGAGGTCGAACCCTTCCGCAGTCTCCAGGCCCTCAATGCCAAGCAGGTGACCCAGATCCTGCGCGGCGAACATCCCCAAGTGGTGTCCATCGTCCTCGGCCACCTTCAGGCCCCCGTGGCCAGCGAGGTCATGAAGGACATGGAGGAAAACCTCCGCTACGATGTCATCAAGCGCATCGCCTCGACGGAGGAGGTCCCCGCCGAACTGATCCGTCAGATCGACGAAATGATGGAGGTCCGGGCCTTCGCCATGGCCCGCCGGGGCATGGAGCCGCCCAAGGACGCCCGCTTCAAGACCGTGGCCCAGATGCTCAACATCAGCGAACCGAGCCTGTCGAAGGCCGTCCTCGACCGTCTGACCAAGGAATCGCCGCAGCTCGCCAACGAGATCCAGGGCCTGATGTTCGTCTTCGAGGACCTGGCCAAGATCGACGGCAAGGGCATCCAGAAGATCCTCGGCGAAGTCGACAAGGGCGACCTCACGGTGGCCCTGCGCGGCGCCCCGCCCGACATCGCCACCAAGCTCATGGACAACCTCTCGGCCCGCGCCCGCGAGGCGATGAAGGAAGAAATCGAAAACATGGGCCCCAAGCCCCTGTCCGAGGTCGAAGCCGCCCAGAAACGCATCCTCCAGGTGGTGCGCGGCATGGAGGAACGCGGGGAAATTCAGCTCAACCGTGGGGCTGGGGAGGCGATGGTATGATCACCGCAGGGAGAGGGGAGAGGGGAGAGGGGAAAGGGAGGACGATGTTCCAGGGATCGACGTTGCGGCGTCATCTCGCAGGATCTTCGACAGCCCCGCACCGTCCGAACACCCTGCCCCCCCTCTCCCCTCTCCCCTCTCCCCTCTCCTTCAACCGCTAATCCATGGCCATCCTCCGCTCCCGTGCCCTGACTCCCGAAGTCCACCGCGTCGAATATCCGGCGCTGACGCGGGCTGGTGTCGAGCAAGTCGAGCGCCAAGACGCGGCCCGGCAGGAAGGCCGGGAGCAGGGCCTGGCCGAGGCCCAAGTCACCATCGACGCCGCCGAACAACGGGCCCAGGCGGCGGAACAACGAGCCCAAGCCGCTGAACAACGGGCCCAGGCCGCCGAACAGCGCGCGGATCAGGCCGAGGAAGTCGCCCGGGCCAATGCCCAGGCGGCCGTCGAACAGGACATCGGGACCTGCCTAGCGGCCCTGGCTGCTGGCGCCGAACGTCTGGCGCCGTTGGAGCAGCAACTGGTCCGTCAGGCCGAGGCCGACATCGTGGTGCTGGCGGGACGGATCGCCGCCCGTTTGTTGCGGCGCGAGGTCGAGGATGACCCGACCTGGCTTGATCCAGTCCTGCGCGAGGCCCTGACCCAGGTGCCCGACAAACGCGGGGTGGCGGTGCGCATGCATCCGACCGATGCCGCCGTGGCCCGGGAGCGGCGGAAACTCATTTCCGCCGACATCCCCGGCCTCGATCGCTTGGAAATTTTTGACGACGCCCACCTCGACCGGGGGGCCTGCGTCCTCGCGAGCCAGGGCACCCGCCTGGATGCCGGCCTGCCCGGTTCCTGGGAGCGCCTGCTGCGGGATCTGGCCGAGGAACTGCCGGCCCAGCCCCTGGCCATTGCCTCCTCCGAGCCGGTGGAGGCCCCATGATCGACCACCAACGTCTTCACCAGCGGGTGGAAAAAGCCCGGTTGATCCAGGCCAGCGGCGTGGTTCTGCGGGTCGTCGGCCTCGCGGTGGTTGCCAGCGGCCCGGCGGTGCCGGTCGGTGACACTTGCCACATCATCACCGGCCGTGGCGAACCCCGCACGGCCCTGGTCACCGGCTTTCGCGAGGGCGAGGTCATCCTCCAGCCCCTCGGGCACCTCGACGGTATCCGTCCCGGGGACCAGGTGATCGCCCTTGACCGACCCCTGTCGATCCCGGTTGGCCCAGGTCTGGTGGGTCGGGTCATCGACGGCGTTGGCAATCCCCTCGATGGCAAGGGCCCCCTCCTCGGCTCGTCCCGGCGCGGCATCAATGCGGATCCACCCCCGGCCCTTGGCCGCACCCCGATCCACCGGGTCCTGCCCACCGGCATCAAGTCCATCGACACCCTGTTCACCATCGGCTATGGCCAGCGCATGGGCATCTTCGCCGGCTCGGGCGTCGGCAAATCAACCCTCCTGGGCGAGATGGCCAAGCACGCCACGGCCGACGTCAACGTCATTGCCCTGGTCGGCGAACGTGGTCGCGAGGTTGGCGAATTCATCGACAAGGTCCTGGGCCCCGATGGCTTGGCCCGCAGCGTGATCGTGGTCGCCACCAGCGACCGGCCCTCCGTGGAGCGCCTGTGCGCGGCCTACGCCGCCACCGCCATCGCCGAATCCTTCCGGGATGCCGGTTTGGAAGTCCTGTTGATGATGGACTCCGTGACCCGCCTGTGCCAGGCCCAGCGGGAAATCGGCCTGGCCGCCGGGGAACCGCCCGTGACCCGGGGTTATCCGCCATCGTCCTTCGCCATCCTGCCACGCCTCCTGGAGCGCGCCGGGACCGGAGCGGTCGATCCTCGGACCGGCAAGGCCGGGTCGATCACCGCCTTCTACACGGTGCTGATCGACGGCGACGATGAAAATGACCCGGTGGGCGACAACGTCCGCGCCATCCTTGATGGCCACCTGTTTCTGTCCCGGCGAATGGCTGGCCAGGCCATCTACCCGGCCATCGATCCGACCCTGTCCGTCAGCCGCCTGCTGATCGACCTGGCCCGGCCCGAGGAATACCGGCTGTCCCTGAAGACCCGGGAACTCCTGAGCGAATACGAACGCGTCCGCGACCTGGTCGAGGTTGGAGCCTATCGCCAGGGCGCCGATCCCCGCGTTGACCGGGCTATCGCCTGTCACCACCCGCTGCTGAACTTTCTGCGCCAGGACATGGGCCAGACCTTCTCCCGGGAACAGGCCCTCGGGATGCTGACTGGGATCATCGGTAAGGAGGCCGCATGACCCCGCGTTTCACCGCCGTCCTAAAACTCTACCAGGAGCGGGAGGACCAGGCCAAAGCTGAGCTGGGCCGCCTGGAATCCGGTCGCCGACCCCTGGTGGAGGCCATCGAGGCCATCATCCGCGAACGCACCGCCGCCCTCGCCGGCCCGGTGATTCCGGCCCTACGGGACACCCTCCTGACCTACTGTTCGGCCACCGAGGCCCGCCAGCGCCTCGCCCAGGACCGTCTCAAGGCCCATGAGGCCCTGATCGATCGGGCGCGCACCGCCCTTGGCGAAGCCCACCGGGCCCGAACCACCATCGAAAAATTGCGTGAGCGTGATGCCGAGGAGGCCCGCCAACGCCGTGAGAAACGTGAGCAGCGCATGTTTGACGAATTCGCCGCCCGCACCCACCTCCTGAGCACCGGAGGCTGACATGGATGGCTTCGTCCGCACCGCAGCCTACATCCTCGCCGCCCTGTGCTTGATCTTGGTCGCCGGTGGCGTGTCCCTGGCGGCGGGCATCAAGAACAATGGTGGCCTATCGCCTGAGAAAATCCGGCAGTTCGTGCTGAGCGAGGAGGAACTCGATTGGCTCAGCAAGATGAAAACCATGCCCCCCGAGCCGGCCGAGAAGAAGCCGGAAGTCCATGCCGCGGTTCCCGTCGCCAGCGGTCAGGCGACGGAAGATGAACTCCTGACCCGGATCGCGGAACGGGCCAACGCGGACCGCGCCACCAAGGTCATCGAGGAACTGCGCCGCAGCCGCGATGCCCTCGATGAACGCCAAGCGTGGATCGACCAGCAGACCGCCGAACTGGCCCTAGCCAAAAACGACCTCCAACGCCTGCGTCGCAGCCTGGAGGCCAAGGAGGCCGAACTGAAGGACCAGGCCAAGAAGATGGGCGAAGAGCACGCCCGCTGGGCCGCTGCGCAAATCGACAACGCCAAGTCCGTGACGACCATGAATGAGGCCGAAAAGGCCCGGTACCGAGAACAGGCCCGGCTCTATGAAGCGATGAAGGACAGCGCCTGGCAGAGCCTGAAACGCATGGAGCCCAAGGAAATCGCCCGCTACCTGGCCCTGATGGAGCAGAAGAAAGCGGCCAAGCTCCTGACCCTGGCCGAGGCTGACCAGAAAAACCTCGCCGACGGCTTCATCGGTCGCATCCATCAGGAGTTGCTCAACCTCGATCCCGAGGGCCGCAGCGGCAGCCAAGTCCAACGACTGGCCAACCTCTACGCTTTCATGAAGGGCGACCAAGTGGTCCAATACCTCAAAGGGTCCAGCACCGAGGAGGTGGCCGAGGTCCTCCTAGCCCTGGGCACCAACGTCAAGAAACGAGCCGAGATCCTGACCGCCCTGCGCACCGCCGACGCCGAGCGGGCAACCGAGATCGAACGCCTGCTGGCTCGCCGCAATCCCACGGGTCCGTGATCCGTCGGATCCTTGCCTGATGCGCTACCACGACCGATACTGGAACCACGACCATGTCAGATCCCCATAAAGAAGAAAAGAAAGACGAGAAGAAGGACGAGAAGAAGGCCGCGACCCCCGCCGGGCCCAAGACCGGCATCAAGGCCCTCCTCGGTCCCATCCTCGCCATCGTGGTGCTGGTTGGTGCCGGCATCGGCATCGGCATGTTCCTGTCGAACCTGATCACCCCACCGCCCACCAAGGACGGCGGAGCCGAAGGGGAAGGCGATGGCCATGGGGATGGCCACGGCGGAGCCAAGGGCGGGGACGCCCACGGTGAAGCCGGCGGAGGTGACCACGCCGCCCATAGCCTCTTCCATGCCTACAAGGAAGTCGTCCTCGATAGCGTGATCGCCAACGTCAAGGACACCGGCGGCAAGAAGTTCGTGAAGATGAACCCGGTGTTTTGGATCAGCCCCGAAGCTCACCTGGCCGCGGGCCTGGGCGGTGGCGGCGGCCACGGCGGCGGCGGCGAGGCCGGGGGCGAAATCAAACGCATCCTCCGGGCTCGGCTGGAGGAGAATCTGCGCTCCTACGACCTGGACGAACTGGCCGGCCAGAAGGTCACTCCCAAGATTGAAAAAGCCTTCCGCGACATCGTGGAAAAGGAGATGCACGCCGTCTTTCCCGAACTGAAGAACGACCATGTGATCGTTCAGCGGGTCATCATCCAGGGCATGATGGTGCAGTAATGGCGGAAGAAATCCTCTCCGCCGAAGAACTGGACGCCCTCCTCTCGACCGTCGACGAGACGGGCCCGGGGCGGCGTCAAAAGCAGAAACGCATCCAAGAGTACGACTTCGTTCGCCCCAACAAACTGTCGGGCGAACAGCTGCGCTCCCTTCAACGGATGCACGAGTCCATCGCGCAAAGTCTGACGATGAGCCTCAGCACCTACCTCCGCATCAACCTGGAGGTCAATATCGTCAGTCTGGGCGAATTGACCTTCGATGTGTTCCGCAATTCCCTGCCGAATCCGACGGTCATCAACATCCTGTCGATCGACCCCCTCCCCGAGCGGGCCATCAGCACCATCGACATGAAATTGGCCTTCAGCCTCCTCGATCGGATGCTCGGCGGGCCCGGCAAACCACCCGACAAGATGCGCCCCCTGACGCCCCTGGAGCAGGGCCTGATCGATAACGTCACCCGCCGCTTCGAGGAACAGATCGCCTCGGGCTGGTCGGAATTGACGACCTTCAAGCCGACCGTTGAAACCCGCGAGATGGATCCCCAGTTCGTCCAGGTGATCCCCTCCTCGGAAATGGTCCTGGTCAGCACCTTCTCCCTCTCGGCCCCGGGAGAACTCGAACCGGGGGAGATGTGCATCTGCATCCCCTTCATCAGCCTTGATGGCGTCCTCACGCGGCTCGGCAATTCATTCCGTTTCGCCTCCATGAAGCGCGACCAGACCGAGGCCCAGGGCCGCTACCTGCGGCGGGTCGTGGACCGCACCTCCCTGACCCTGACCACGACCCTCGGCACCACCACCCTGTCCATCGGCGAGGTCATGGACCTCAAGCCCGGTGATGTCCTGGTCATGGACCAACGGGTCGGCACCCAGGCCCGAGGCGAAGTCTCGGGCCACCTCCGGGTGCTCGGCAGCCCCGGAAAACTCGGCCGCAAGGCGGCCTTCCTTGTCGAAGACGTGCTGCCGGATGGCCGCGAACCCCTCTGATCGGACCCTCCCATGAGCGACCAACCCAACGCCGATGTCAAACCCGCCGAGTTCCCGGACTTGGCCGATACCGCGAAAAATACCCCCGCCGCCCCGAATCTCGACCTGGTGCGGGATATCCACGTCACCCTGACGGTAGAGCTGGGCCGGACCGAAATGGTCATCAACGACATCCTGGCCCTGACCCCCGGCAAGGTCATCGAACTCGACCGTCTGGCCGGTGAACCCCTCGACATCCTGGTCAACGGGACCCTGTTGGCGAAGGGCGAGGTGGTGGTGGTGGATGAAAACTTCGGCATCCGCCTGACCGCCATCATCGACCCCGCCGAACGGGCCGCCGCCCTCAAGGATGCGGCGGGCTAATTTCCCTTAACCCGGCCCCCGCTTACCGGGCGGCATGCCAACGGGGAATGCGGGCGTCGACCACGAAGGGCCCAAAGGGGATGATCGCCGCCACCCCCAGCACCAGCCCACGGACCAGGGGCCAGCGATAGCGGACCACCACCGCCACGACCACCGCCAGGTATCCCAGGAATAACACACCGTGCAGGCTCCCGACGATGGTCACGGCCAACGGCATGCCGGCCAGGTACTTCAGGGGCA
>CAIUVD010000273.1 GCA_903902515.1 uncultured Planctomycetota bacterium
CGGACCCCGGACTTTCGACGCCCCCGGCATCGAGGTGCGTATCATTGGCCACAAACCGCCCCCGGCCCAGGCTGGCCTCCACCACGGGGTGGCGCAGGCCCGTGAAGGCCAGGGACAGGCCGTCGTCGACTTCGGGCCGGCACCACGCACCCAGGCGGGCGACCTCCGCCAGACCGGCGAGGACGTCGACGTCCGCCAGGGCATCGGCCAGGCGTTGGAGGGGGGCGGTGGCGGCTTCGGCCTCGGCCCGCAGGGCATGGAACAGCGCCAGTTCCCGGGCGCGGATGCGGTCTTCGGCACCCAGGGCCTTGTCCTCGTATTCCTTCAAAGGCGGGGTGATGAACCGTTCGGCGTTGACGAGGGTCTGCTTGCGGTGGTAGTCCGGGGGAGCTTGGCCAGCGACCACTTTGCTCAGCTCGATGTAATAGCCGAAGATGGAGTTGTAGCCGACCTTGAGGGTCTTGATGCCGAGGCGGGCCGCTTCCTGGGCCTGGTAGTTGGCCAGCCAGGTACCCGCGTCGCGCTTGATGCCGCGCAATTCATCGACCTCAGGATCGACGCCGTCCCGAACCAGACCGCCCTCGCCGATGGCCAGGGGCGGGTCCTCGACCAGCACGCGGCGAATATCCGCCGCCAAGCCCGGGATTTGTCCCAGACACGTCTGGGCTGTCGCCAGCAGGTGGGGCAGCACCCGACCCGTCAGGAGGTCACCGATGGTCCCGGCGGCCTCCAGGCTGGTGGCGAGGTGCACGAGGTCGCGCGCATTGGCCCGGCCGGTGGCGATGCGGCCCAAGAGGCGCTCCAGATCGTAGACCGCGCCGAGGGCCTCCCGTAAGTCCTGGCGCAGGCTGTCGTCGGCCACCAGAGCCCCCACGGCGTCATGGCGATCACGGATGCCCGGGAGGTCCGCCAGGGGCCGAGTCAGCCATTCCGCCAGCAGGCGGGCCCCGGGGGCCGTGCGGGTGCGATCCACCGCGCCGATCAGGGTTCCGGCCCGGGTACCGTCGCGGCTGTTGCGGACCAGGTCGAGGTTCCTGCGGCAGGTGGCGTCCAGCACCAGGCCCTGGGCGGCCCGCAGGCGGGTCAGGCCCCTGAGGTGGGGCAGGACCGGCCGGCCCTGGGCGTCGGGGCCCACGGAGGACTCGGCGTAGCGCAGGGCGGCGGCGGCGGCGGCGGCCAGGTGGTCATGCTCGGGGGCGATATCGAAGCCGTCGAGGCTCGCCACCTTGAGACGTTCACCCAGGAATCGCCGGGCGTCACCACCCTTCCAGGCGTAGGGCGGCAGGGTGGCGATGGGCGGCACCGGGCTGATGAGGTCCGGCAGGCCAGGCGCGTTGCGCCAGGCTTCGGGCACCACCAGTTCGGCCGGGGCCAGGCGGGCCAGGATCAGGGCCAGCTGCGCGGGGCTGCTGGCCTCCTCGACGGTGAATCGCCCGGTGGAGACATCGAGGGACGCGACCCCCACGGGTTGCATCTCGGGATCGAGGCCGGTGCAGGCCACCAGATGGTTGGCCGCCCCCGGGGCCAATTGGTCCTCCTCCACCAGGGTCCCGGCGGTGACCACGCGGGTCAGGCCTCGGCGGATCGCACGGCCCTCCTTGGCGGCGACGGCGGGTTCCTCCAACTGGTCCATGACCGCCACTCGGCGACCGGCGGCAATGAGTTTGGCGAGGTAATTGGGCAGCTGGTGGTGGGGGATGCCCGCCATCGCCACCGGCTGGGGATCATCCTTATTGCGGCTGGTCAGGGCGACGCCACACACCCGGGCCAGTTCCTCGGCATCCGTCAGGAACGCCTCGTAGAAATCCCCCATCCGCATCAGCAGCACGGCATCGGGCTGCTGGGCCTTCACCTCCAGGTACTGCCGCATCATCGGCGTTTCGAGGGGAGAGGTCTTGGACATGGGGGGGTATTCTTGTCTGGCGTCTGGCGTTTGGCGTCTGATGACGAATTCATAAATCCACCCAGCCACGGGTGGGATCAGCGATCCTATCTTTGACGCCAGACGCCAGACGCCGGACGCCGGACGCCAGACTCGTTCAGCGCGAGCTGAGGCCCAGTTCCTCAACCATGATCACCGGCACCTTCTTGCCGTCGAGATCGACCATGGTCGTCTCGCCACGAACGCCAACCCAACGCCAGTAGTATTCGCTGAAGGGGACATCGGCGCCGACTTTGCCCTTGAGCAGGGCGACCACATCGCCGTCGCCGTTGATCAGCGCGTAGTCACTGCTGTGGGCCGGGGTCGCGCGCTGGTTAAGGAGGCCTTCGCTGACCCAGGCCTTGGCTGGGACGACCATGGTCGGAGCTGGAAGGGGCTTGCCGGGCTCAACGACGGTCGCGCCAGGCAGGGTCAGCAATTTGGGAGCCAGGGGGTCCACGGCGGTCGGCGGGGTGGTACCCTGCTCCTTGTGGACCGCCAGACTGGCGATGTTGACGTTGCTGATGCCGTCCTTGAGGCGGGTGGCGGCCATCCGGGTGGCCACATCGGGATGGTCGGAGATCACGTGGTCGAGGTACTTACCCAAGCCGGCCCAATCGAGGGCCAGGGCTTTTTCCGGGCTCGCCTTGGCCGCTTCGTAGTAGGCGGCGTACGTCGCCTGAGCCGAGGTCCACGCACTGGCGGCGGCAGCGGCCTTTTCCTTGCTGACGGCCACGGCACCCGCCAAGTCCGTGGGCAGGGACAGCACGCTACGGTGCAGGTAGGCCACGGCATTGGGAAGGGTCACGGCCTGCCAATCGCCCACGGTCTGGCCCTTGTCCTCCAACACTTCGCCCTTGCCAAGCTCCGCGACGACCACGGCGCCAAGAGTAGCGTCATCACGGGCCCGAGCCTTGTCCTCGATGACCTGCCAGCGCTTGCCGCCGTCGACGCTCTGCAGGACCTTGCGGTGGACCCACGCCTTGCCGGACTGGGGGAAACGAATCACGAACCAGTCCTTGGCCTGGGCAGGGCCAAGCAACTCAACCTCCTGCCCGGCGGACAGGGTGACCACCACCTTCGCCTGGGTCGACGGCCCATAACGGACATTGCCGTTCTTTGTCAGCACCGATTTGAGACCTGCCACCGAGGCCGGGGCTGGCATGGCAGCAGGGGCCGGGGTAGCCGGAACGGGCTCGGCGGCAAACAGAGCGGCAGCGGTGGCGACCAGGAGCAGGGAACGCATGGAAATCCTCGGGAAGGTCGTGGTGATAGCGCCAGTGGGCGACAAGGGAATGGCTTTGGACGGGTTACGCCCATGGCGCCCAACCAGACGACGGCAAGGCATCCCCTTCGCTTTGTACACGTCAAAACACCGCCGCGCCCTACAGTCCTCCCGTGCGGGTTGACGCCCTGGAT
Organism: uncultured Planctomycetota bacterium; assembly: GCA_903902515.1. Taxonomy (GTDB): domain Bacteria; phylum Planctomycetota; class UBA11346; order UBA11346; family UBA11346; genus CAIUVD01. The sequence goes on from CAIUVD010000273.1 coordinate 3,341, forward strand.
CACATGGGGATCGGCTCGGGCATGCATCCGGAGGCGATGGCGTTGACCCTGAAGAACCCATCAACTGAGAACTACCCGCCCGCGATCTGATTGCTCACACCTCTCGACGGCCAATTCCAGATTCCTCAGCAGCCATTCCGGCATGAGCCAAAGAAGCCGGAGGAGCTTCTTGAGGTTCCAGCCCACGGCAGCGAGCAGCACATTCAGTTCATCGCCCAGGATTCCATGGAGGTAGTTGCGGCAGAGGCGATGCTCCGCCTTCAGGTGACCGATCACGGCTTCGATGCGTGACCGTTTTGCGAGCAGCTTCTGGATTTTTCGATGTTCCGTCGTGCCCTTGGTGGCCTTGCGGAGATCAACCGGGGTAATCACCCGCGCGCCATCCTCTGCCATCGCAGCAGCCAGCTCAGCGCCCCGGTAACCATGGTCGCCAACCATGACGGTCGGCTTGGTCCCGGTGAGATCCTGGATCTGATCACTCGCCTCGGGCGTGACGTGTCCGTCGTAGACGTTCTGCTGGTGATTCAGGGCGCCGAGGATCACTCCGCTCACGGGATCGACGGCCAGGGTGACCTTGGTCCCGAACTCATACTTGGCCCGGTCCTTGCCCTTGCCCTTGCCGATGCAGTAGGCCTGGGGTTCGTGCAGGGAGTAGATGTGGTCGGGTCCACCGCGTCCTTGGGTCAGAATCTGCGTCATGGTCCCGAAGGTCTCCTCGTAGACCGCCAAGCGTTCGGGCGTCAATTTCCGCTGCACATCCCGCAGGAGCGCCCCGGCAATGGTCTTCAGTCGCCGTTCGGCCCGCTTCGCCTGCTTGCGAGCCCGGGGAAAGTTGGCCGTCCGGAGTTGCATCACCTGCTTCCGGATCGTCCGCCGGTAACTGCGACGAAGCACCACGCCTTCTGACGCAGCCAGGGCCAACAGTCGCTCGGCGATGCGCCGGAACAACTTGTGATCCCTAGGGGTGGTGATGTTCTTCTCTTGGACGGTGGAGTCGATGATGACGGTCTCCGCCTGGACGTTTCCCTCTCGCTGATGGGTTTCGATGGTCCAGGCCAGGATCTTCTCGGCACCTTCCCGGCCAATCCGCTTCCGAAACTTGATGAGTTCCGTCGGATCGCAGGGGATCTTCCACTGAAACGACGTCATCCCGCTGAAGTTCTGCCAGTAGGGGTTTTGAACCCACTGCTTCACCATTTGCTCATCGCTGACATCAAACATCCGCTGCAGCAGAAGCAGCGACACCATGACGCGGATCGGGATCGACGGGCGCCCGACGGGCGCGTACAGGCTGCCGAACTCTGCCTCCAATTTATCCCAGGGCAGACGCTTCGCCAACTTCACCAACTGGTGATCTGGATTCAGAATCATTTCCAGGGGCGGTGCCCACATGGTCTGCTGCTGTTCGGTTGGGAGTTTGCCGAGCATGGGGGCCTCGAAGGGATTGACCGGATTCCGGGGGTGGATTGCTGAAATCCGGTCGATACTACGCCATTAATTCTAGAAGCTATCTCATAATTCTAGATGACATTAAATTGCTTGCTGCCAATAAGATGTAGCCAACCCAATTACAGAATTTAATTTCGTACCTTGTGGAAACTTTTCGATAACTCTGAAGCCAAGCAAAGCACCTTTCAATTTTCCATCTACGACGATAGCGGCGAAGACTTCTTCCATCTTCATGATTTCTGATCCGGTTGTACTTATTGGGCGCGATAAGCCTTATGCCCCTTTTCAGGAGTGAAGAATCAAGTTCATCTGAGTCGTAGGCTTTATCGCCAATAATGGTCGTGGGAATTTCATTCAACGGACAGGCGTCTATGGTCGTATCAACCAATGAAGATTCATGTGGACTGGCGCTTCCTGGCGACAGTGCGATAAGCAGGCCGTTTGCGTCGCAAATGGCCATGATTTTGTTGCCTTTTCCCTTTTTTGTCAGCCCTATCACGTCCCCCTTTTTGGCCGGGACGAAGGTGGCATCGATAAAGGCTTCCTTTGTGTCAATTACCCCCCGGCTTACAGCCAAGGCCATCGTGCTTTTAGAAAGCAAATCGATGAGACCGGCATCGATCCATTCCTGATATCTTCGATGTGCTGTCTGATGTGAACCAAATTCAGGTGGCAGATCTTGCCAGCGTGCCCCAGCCCTGGTTAACCACATGATTCCTTCAAAAATTGGCCGGTCATTTCTTCGGGGTCTACCAATAGCGCCCTTAGACTGGTTGTGGATTTTAAGAATGGGGCTGAATAAGGACCAAAGTGCTTCGTATTCGCTCATGTAACCTTATACGATAAAGGCACTAAGACGTTGAACGGTA
>CAIUVD010000274.1 GCA_903902515.1 uncultured Planctomycetota bacterium
CATGTTCCTTGAAATCCTTGCCCTTGGTTGGTGCCAAGCAGAATTTTAGCTCTGCTTCGCCGGAACTACTGGCGGCATCAACATGAATTTTGATAGAAATCACCTTGGTTTCATCAGGTATGGTGTACGTGTGACCATATAAAATGACCAACTGATCCTTAATTTCGCAGTTTTTCTCAGTGAAATCACCTACCCCTTCTTGGGTAACACCGCACTTATAACCACCACTGTGATTATTAACCTGATAAATGTATGGCCTGTTTGTTCCGGAACAGCCCGCCGTAATTAACGATAATAGCAGCAGGAGAGGTAGTGATGATATGGTGTTCATAGGATATCCGGTGATTTCGACAGGGTTGCGCGCGTGGATGTCGCGAACGGTTGATGGCGAAAGGAGGGGTATGACCTGAATCCTCTGGGTGCGCCAGAGATCACGAAAGGCGCTGCCGCCGTGCCGCTCTCTGGGGCACCCAAGACCACCGGCTGGGTCAGGCGATGGACACCGGGAGCGAGATTGATGACCTCTGACTCACGACCAAGAAATGGACCGGCTTTGGCAATGGCCGTCACCAAAGTGGCTAAAGGCTGATCGTGGGTTCCAGGAGCGATGTCTGAACCCTGAGGGGCAACGTGAAATTCGACGCCCATAGCCATTATCGGGAGGGCAAGGCAGAGGCGTCTGGTCAGCATCATGGCTTAGCAGGAGTGTCGGTTGGTGCGGTGGCCTGATCTTCCAGCATGAGGTCATCAATCATCCAGAAGGTCGCGTGATCATCGCCTTGGAACATGATGGAATTGATCCTTGTACCGCCCTTGGCCTTGAACTCATCCAAAGAGAGAGAGATCTTTTGCCATGTTCCTTTGACCAATGGCTTGAGGGTCTGTATGGAGGTGGCGACGTCTTTTTCCCCATCGAGTTGCCGAAGGTATATTTTTAGCACCTGCCCACCATCATCGCTGCCATGGGCCCAAAACGACAACGTCGTGGAGGTGTCGGTCGGAACTGCCTTTGTATTAAAACAGTTAAAGATCGTATTCTGACTATCCATTAATACTTTGATAGCGGTCGTGCCCGTGTGGATGATCTCTTTCTGGGACGGGTCGCCGGTGGTTCCTGCTTCGAACCAACCGTTTTGCCAGGTATCATTGAAGATAAGTTGGCGATTGGATTCAGCGGCACTCGCGGCACCAGCGATGAGTAGGGCTATGGAAAGTCTATACATGGAAATTCTCCGTGAGGCCAGGAGTTAACCCTATCTGGTGACAATCCAGGAACATCCATTTTTGTGCAGATACCTTAGCATCCTGTGACGTGAACGATGCGGCTCTCTCATCCCGAGAGCGCCATGCTTCCACCACCCTGACCAGCGTTGGGTTTTATTCTCGGGATGCCGATTTTGGGACATCCTATGGGGATGATCATCAATTCACGAAGGGTGCGTGCGATGCCCTGATGATCGTTTCTGGCGCTTTGCGCCATGGTGGTGCCGATGGTTTTCTACCGAGATCCATCGTTCATAGGTTGGGCAACAAGACCCATTCAAGCGGATCCGAGATGGGGACGAGAGCGATCCGCATGTCCAGGGCGATGCACCATGGTGTTCGAGGTCCCCGCTGTCGGGGTCGCGGTTCTTCAGGATAACCCATGGAGAGGGGTCGATAACTTAGCCGCCTGGGTCTCGATAGCCTCCTGCTCCTTCATACCGTGGCGATGAAACAGCCGGTACACTTTCGGTGTCATGCCCACCCGCCGTTGAAAGGCGTCATAGAACGCACTTTGGGTCCCGAAACCGCACTCCAAGGCGATATGGATCACGGAGGTGTCTCCTTCGATCAGCAGGCGTTGGGCATGGGTCACCCGCAGGCGGGTGAGGTAGTCGTGGATGGTCATGCCGCAGCGACGTCGGAACAGGGCCATGGCGTACTTCGGGTGCAAGTCCGCCATGTGGGCGATGTCGGGAATCGTCAGTTTTTCGTGGGAGTGTTCGGCCATGTACCGGGCCATGGTCCCCACCGGCAGCAGATCCTGGTCGTGGGGGGCAGGTGCCGGGCCTTGGGGATGGAGGCGTTCCCCCAGCCAATGTAAACAGCCATGGAGTTCCAGTTCGATACCCGTGGTTGGTCGGCTAATTCCTGAATTCAGCTCCGCGACCCAATCCACCATGGGAAATCGACGATCGCTGCCCTGGGGACCCAGCAACCAATCGCCCTGCAGCAGTCCCGCCATGAGGTCTGCATGAAGCCCCCAGGATCGGACCATCGGTAACGGCAAGGTCATCCACACGAGGTCGGCATCGTCGCTGGCTGCGACCAGATGGTGAGGCACGGCGGCCCAGAAGAAGGCCAGGGATCCAGGCCGAATCGTCCGGATTGACCCGCCATGGAGGTAGGTTGCTTCGCCGGAGAGCATCACATTCAGCTCCACCTCCTGGTGATGATGGGCATTGATCATGGGCTTGAGACGCGGCATCCGCCGGCCCGTTAGTCCATAGAAAGCGAGGGTGAGGTTCCCCATGCTGCGAGTCTGGACTTCACGCCCGTAAGACCACCGCGATCTTACTTTTCCGGACCGCTACTGTGGCAAGTTGGGAAACGGGACCGCTCACCAGTTGCCAGGATTCTTGGCATGGCCTCCCACACCACGCGCCCTACCCTTGATCAGCTGGATCGTGTCCGTGCCCCGTAGGAATGAGGCGCCAACAGTATTAATTGGACAACCCTACTTGGGAGCGAATCCAGCTTCTCATGTAATCTCGTTCAGGTGTAGGCCTGAGAGTAAAGAGCGATCCATGGTTCACCCACGGAAGGGGGTAGAATGTTACCGTGCTGCCCGTCGGCTTATTCTTGTCGATAAAGGTCTTGGTTCCTGTCAGGCTGCTGTCGTAGACCGGCTTCAAGGTGAAGGTCGCGATGGCCTCTCCGATGTTCTTGCAGCCCGCCTCCTGTATTTTCGGAATCAATAACTTATCGGGATTCCCGCTCAGGACGTCGGTGTTGTACTCCGCTACGCACAGTTGCGGGATCTTGCCCAGCCTGGCGAGATGCTCCTTGGCTACCGTCTTGTAATTGGCGGCACCCAGGGGGATCTTCGTCCCGGTGATATCCAGGCCATCGCTGAAATAGTGCGCGCCGACTACCATCGCCTTCCACAACGATGCGATCTCGTCGTCGAAGAGGCCGATCAGGTTGCAGGCGACACCTCCGCGGGAATAGCCGACCAGGACGCAGTTCGCGCTGTCGCCGCCCCACTTCTCGCACACCTCGCGCACGGCTTGCTTGGCGTATGCCACCGTATTGACGAGGGCACTGCCGTTGCCCCAGTTCATGGTGATGTCGGGCTGCGTGGACGGATAGGCGCTGACGATGGGCAGAACCACCCAGATGAAGTCGCGCTCCCCAACCAGTCCGTAGCCGATGCCTTTCAAACTTTGGACTCCGACGGTATTGCCGAGATATTCGAAGATGACGGGGTATCGCTTCCCCTTCTCCCAGTTGGTGGGCAGATAGACCGCATGGCCTTGGAGGGCATTGGGCGAAGCTGGTCGCCCCTTGGGGAAGAATTTGGGATTGGCGATCTGATCCATGAACGTGACGCCAGCCCCCGGTGTCTCGGCGAATTCAGTCGGGCGAGATAGATCCTCCGGTAGGGTTCTGATATCATAGGTCCCGTCCATGCGGACTTTCGGCGGCGCCTCCGCCGCCTGAAGGAAGGCCCCCAGGGTAAAGACAAGGGCGAGCGCAAGCTGCTGGAGGAGAGGGATGGTCATGGAGTTTCCGTGTGGTTGGAGTCTGGTGCGCTCGGCATATGCCACGTTGCACCGCCTGGAATGGAGACCACTTCGCTGTGTTCCCTTGATTTTATGCACACCGGGTTTCCGGCGAGGGAGGTGATCGCGGCGGCGGTCAATCGCCCGCCACGCCAAGTCATGGACACCGTGAACCCGCCCCGGGCTCGCAGACCCGCCACGTCGCCGTCGGGCCAGGCCGCCGGCAGGGCCGGTAGCAGGTCCAGCACATATGCCCCGTCCTGCCGCTCGTGGGATTGTAGCAGCATCTCGGTCATCGCGGCGGTGATGCCGAAATTGCCATCGATCTGGAAGGGCGGGTAGGTGGTGAACAGATTGTGCAGGGTGTTTTTAGCCAGCAGCCCTCGGACCATGTCGTGTGCCTTATTGCCCTCGCGCAGCCGGGCCCAGACAGCGCCGCGCCAGGGCCAGGTCCAGGAGCGGCTGGAATCGCCGGTGGTGCCCCGCGCGGTCAGCGACACGGCGGCCGCCTGGGCGAACTCCGGAGATTTCTTCGGGGTGATCTGTTGACCGGGAAAGACCGCGAACAGGTGCGAGGTATGGCGGTGCTGGTCCTGCGGATCATCCCGGTCCTCGCGCCATTCCTGCAACTGGCCCCAGCGACCAATGCGCGGACCCAGCAGACGGTCGCGGGCGGCGGACACCTGGGCACGGAAATCTGCATCGATCCCCAGTTCGCTGGCGGCCGCGATGGTGTTGGTGAATAGCTCCCACACGATCTGCTGATCGTAGGAGGCGCCGGGCTGGGTTTTCATATGTGGATCCCCCGCCGGGCCGTGCTCTGGCGACCAGCCCGTGGGGGAGATCAGCCGGCCGTCCGCATCGGGAACCAGGTGCCCCAGCCAGTACTCCGACAGCTCCTTCAGCACCGGATAGGCGTCGTTGCGCAAATAATCCCGGTCGCCGCCAAAGGCGTAATGCGCCCACAAGTGCTGAGACAGCCAGGCCGGTCCCGGCTGATGGACTCGCCAGGTGGAACCGCCGCCCATGGCGTTGTTGGTGCTGTAGATGAGCCAGCCTGCGGTGGTGCGCAGTTTGGGGATGTCGACGCGCTTGCGCACCGCCGCTAGGGTGCGGATCCAGTCCAGCAGGGGCTCATGGCATTCCGGCAACGCCGTGGGTTCCGCCAGCCAGTAGTTCATCTGCACGTTGATGTTGGTGGTGTAGGCGCAGTACCACGCCGGTTTGAGGTCCTGGTTCCAGATTCCCTGGAGGGTGGCGGGCAGGTCGCCGGGTCGTGAACTGCCCATGAGCAGGTAGCGGCCGTACTGGAACAACAGCGCCTCCAGGGCGGGATCCGCCGTGCCCGCGCGATAGGCGACAAGTCGTTCATCGGTGGGGCTCACGGGGGCACCGCCCAGGTCAAGGCAGACCCGGTTGAACAGACGCTGGTGGTCCTCCACGTGGGTTTTCCGCAGGTCGGCATAGGACTTCGCTGCCGCTGCCGTGGCCTGGGCCAGTACCCCTTTATTGGGAGGATCGCCGCGCCAATGGCGCTCCACGTCGTTGGCGAACGACGTGCCGGCGGCGAGGATTATCGTGGCAGCGTCTGCCTGCTGCACCTCCAGCGCGTCGGTGCCTGCGACCAGGGTGCCGCCCTCGATCTGGATCAGGACCCGTGCCTCGTAGTCGAGGCCGTTGCTGAGACGACCCGTGGCGCTCAGGTAGTCCGCGCCGGCGGCGATGGTGGCCTGGTGGGTGTCGGTGAGCCGGATCCGGGTGGAGATGGCGTTGGGACGATCCGCACTCAGGCGCACCACCAGCACCTGATCGACGGCGCTGGCGAAGCATTCCCGGCGATAGCCGACGCCGTCCCGGGTGAAGGCGATGGAGGCGATGCCCTGCCCCAGGTCGAGTTCCCGGCGATAGCCCTCCACCGCGCCCGTCCCCGGATCGGTGAGCAGCAGATCGCCAAAAGGTTGATAGCTGCCCATCTCGCGGCTACTGCCGAGCCACAGGGTATCCTCATTGAACTGGATCCGCTCGTTGCGCGTATCGCCAAACACCATGCCTCCCAGGCGCCCGTTGCCGATGGGAAGGGCCTGGTTCCAGTCCGCCGCTGGTTGCCGGTACCACAGCACCGGAGATTCCGCGGCAGCAAGGATTGCCACCGCCAGCAGGGCGCAGAATGCGCGGATCATGGCGCCGCCTTCAGGGGAAAGCGGACATTGCAGGAGATCCGGCCCTTGACCTGGTAGCCATCGGTGGCGCCGAAAAGCACGATGGGGTCGTCGCCCTCGAACAGCAGAGCCGGGCGCTCCACCGGATAGACGCTGGCAGTGCCGTCGGCCCAGATGAATCGCGAGCCCAGGACTTTCGGATGCGCCGCCTTCGTCCAGGCGAGGCCGTCTGCGGAGGTGAGGAGCGCCACGCCATTTTTCGCCCCGGTGAGTACAGCGGCGGGGTCGCGGGTCAGAGCGTAGTAGCGCTGGGCGGGGCGGCTATACCAGGCGAAGATGTCCTCGGCCACCATCCACTGGCCGCCTGCTTCCAGGTCGGCGAAGGCACGGCCCTGCTTCTGGAAGGGACCCTCCGGGCGATCCGCCATCGCCACGCCGTGACGGACCTTGCCGCCGTTTGGTTTTCCGGGCACTTTGCCGACCGCTTTGTAGATGAGCTGGATGCGGCCATCCGGCCGCAGGAACGCGGCCGGGCAGTTCACCATGAGGGAATCGAATGTCTCGGGTTCAGGGCTGACATCGATGATCGGATGGTCGAAGCGGGTCCAGGGTCCCTCGGGACGTTCCGCAATAGCGACGCCGATCCGCTGCTGGTTGCGGTGGTTCCAGAACTCGCCGTTGCCCTGATTTCCTAAGTAGAACAGGCAGTAGCGGCCATTGATTAGCAGGATGCTGGGAGCATGGGTGGCGCTGCCGTCCCAGTAATCCGCGCCTCGCGCGGACAGGGACACATCGGCAAATACATACGGCCCCATGGGATCGTCCGCCACCGCATGGGCAATTTCGGAATGCGTTACCCAGGCGGTGAATCCCGCCGTGACTGGCCAGCGCGAATAATAGAGATGGTACCGGCCATCGAGGCCTTTGATGGGGGCGCCGCACCAGACGTGGAAGTCCGGCTCGGCATGGCGGGCCGTGAGGGGCGGGGGCTGGATGCGGGCACCTAGGTCGAGGTTGTCTTCGCTGGCACGAGCATGAGGTCCGACAAGTGTTACCAGCAGAAGCAGAAATCGTAGATTCAGTTCCATGCGGATCCTTTCGCTTGTCCTCTCATACCACTGTAGCCAAACGCGCTTTTCCACTCGCGCAGTCCGTCGATTTCGATTTCCATGATGGACACCACCTTTCCGTAGTCGCTTCTGACCCTGAAGACCACCTTGACGGGCTGCTTGGCCCTGCTGCGGAGATACGCCGCCAGCTCATCGGAATATACCCCGATAACATGGCCGGGGGCATCGACATAGGCCAGGATAACCTCGGCTTCCGTGATTCCTTTCAGCTCACTGGGCTTGATGTCCCAGGTCATCATACGTTCACGATGGGATTCCCGATCGACGAACGGACCCAAGCCCGTGCAGCAGAATACGAACAGTGCGGTGTACAGCAGGGTGGCGCGGAACACCAGGCTCCCCCGATCGATCGTGGACCGTCTCCACCAGACCACGAGCCACGACAGGCAGATAAACCCGAGAAGGCCGACCATGAAATAGAAGAACAAGAGTATGGGCATCGTTCAGTCCTTTACGGTGTCGGGGTCCGGGATAGCTCTCCCTGCAGCGACCCCACCGGTGACGGCTCGCCGAATCCGTAGATGGCGTTGGGATTGTTGTGCGTGACCTGCTCCCAACCCGGATGCCAGCCCTTGGTGGGCGGGAAGCGAAAGTCGGGATCGCGGCGCTCGGCGTAGGCCCGCACCAGGAACTCGGTGCCGGCCGGCAGGAGGTCGTCCTGGTAGTAGCAGATGCGCGCATTCGGGTAGGTGTAGTGCGTTTCCTCTGGTCCCACGGCGCCCACCATCTCGAAGATGGTGCCGACCGTGTCTGACCCTACCGGCAGGCGTTTCCAGATGGTGTAGCCCGACACCAGACCCTCGGCTCGATCCCAGGCTAGTTCAACGTGAGCTTCCGTTGCCGTCAGACGCAGGGCGGGCACCGCACCGGGGGCGGGCATGATGGTCACCGCCGTGGTGGCCCGCCGGGCGGGATCCTGGGTGGCGACGGCCTCGATGCGGATCTGGCGCGGGGCGGCGACCTGTGGCGCGGTGTAGGTCCCGTCGGGGGCGATGGTGCCGACCGTCGCGTTGCCGCCTGAAACCCCGTCCACGCTCCAGGCGATGGCTTGGTCGGGATGGTCCGGCACCAGGCCAGCGAAACGCTGGATCGATCCGCCCTTGAGCCGCACCGGAAACGCGGCCCGGGGATGGTGGTCGGGATCCGCGGTGTGGGGCGACTCCTGGATCTCACGGGGCCACAGGGCCAAGGAATCGCTGAATTCCGCGCCACAGGCCACGGTGGCAAACCACAGTACGTTCAGATTGGCGTAAGTGTAGTACTCGTTGA
>CAIUVD010000275.1 GCA_903902515.1 uncultured Planctomycetota bacterium
ACCCCGGACCCCGGACCCCGGACCCCAGACGGATTACTTCAGAATCAGGTAGTACATCTTGCCTTCGGCATACTGCCCGCCGGCCCGGCGCTCGTTGGCATCGCCCTCGCCCATGTAGATGTCGCAGCGGCCGGGGGCGCGGATGGCACCGCCGGTGTCCTGGTCGAGGCGCAGGCCGACGTAGTTGATCTGCTTGGTGGCGGCGTCCTTCAACTTGGCGGATTCGGCCTCACCCGAGGACAAGTGGGTAGCCACGATCACCGGGGCGGCCCGGGGGAACAGACTCTTGTCGGTGGCGATGGTCACATCGCTGGTGACCTTCTGGCCGAGGCTGCCGAAGGGTCCGCCGTTGACCTCGCTGAAGAAAATGAAGCGGGGGTTGCGGCCGGTGTAGGTCTTGAGGTCCTCGGGGTGGGCCCGGAAGTACTCACGCATGGTGAAGAAGGACAGTTTGTCGGCGGGGATCTTGCCGTCTTTGACCACTTCCTGGCCGATGCCCTGGTAGGGATAGCCGTTGGTGCCGTGGTAGCCGATCTCCATCGTGCCGCCGTCCTTCAGGCGCAGTTTGGCCGAGCCCTGGACGCGCACGAGGTAGGCCTCGTAGGGGTCCTTCATGTAGACCAGTTCATTGCCCTTGAGCATGTCCGTAGATTCGAGGGTCGCGGCATCCGGGTAGGGGCGCAGGCTGCCATCGGGCATTTTCTGCTTGGCGATTTCCAGGGAGGTGGTCATCACCAGATCGGCGGGGCGCTTGTAGATCGGGTACTTGTAGGTCTCGTCCGGGGTTCTGCTGCCGTCGAAGATCGGGGTGTAGTAACCGGTGAACAGGACCGTTCCGACATCATCGCAGCCGACCGATATGAAGGCCCGGTAGCGGGATTTGATGGCGGTGTTGAGGGCGGCGTTGTCGGTGGTCGAGGCCAGCAGCTGATCCAGGTCTTCGAGGGATTTCTTCACCTGGTCGTGGCCGATGGTGGCCACGGGGAAGGTGGCGTTGCTGCTGGGCTTCTTGAGGAATTCCAGGGAGTACTTGATGCCCTGACGGACGGCGGCCCGGTCCTCGGCCGAGAGGTCGAGGTCTGGCACTTCTTTGATGTCGACTTCACGCAGGGCCAGTTCGCCCGGGGCGAGCTGCTTGCTGTAGTCCTTCTTCTTGTTCTTGCGGGCGCAGCCCGCCGAGGCCAGGAGGAAGGGAATGAGGAGAAGCGCGAGGTAGCGAGTCATGGTGGGGGTCTCGGAAAGGTTTATTGATCGACGGTGACGTCGCCGGTGCCGGTGGTGCAGGCCTGGCAGGCAAGGCGGGTGCCGGAGGTTTTGAGGCAATGGGTCTCAGCCTCGGTCGGCGGTGCCAGATGCTCGGCACCGCTGACGATCTTCACGGTGCACGTGCCGCAGGAGCCGGACATGCACAGGTAGCGGACGTCGGCGCCAACGGTCAGGAGCTGGCCGAGGACATCGTGGCCCTTGGTCGCGGGGACGGAGGTGTCCTTGAAGGTGAGGGAGGCCATGGGGATCAGGGGATGAGGTTGATGATCTTGCCTGGTACCACGACCAGCTTTTTGGGCGGCTTGCCGCCCAAGACTGCCTGCACATCCGCGTGGGCCAGAACGGCGGCTTCCAGGTCCGGTCCGGTGAGGGTCCGGGGGAAGACGATCTTGCCGCGAATCTTGCCGAGGACCTGGAGGGGGTACTCGACGTCATCGGTCTGGATCTGGGCCTCATCGAAGGACGGCCAGCCGGCGGCCAGGAGATCCTTCGAGCCGGTCAGATCGCTCCACAGTTCGGCAGTGATGTGGGGAACCATTGGCGACAGCAGGCGGACCAGGGTCGTCAATCCGAGCTTCAGCACGGCGGGCGACAGTTCGGCCGGCTTCAACTCATTGGTCAGTTCCATGCAGGCGGCGATGGTGGTGTTGAAGGCAAAGTCCTTCTCCATCGCTTCCGTGGCCCGCTTGATGGTGGCGTGGATCTTGCGGACCACGGAGGCATCGGCCCCGG
>CAIUVD010000276.1 GCA_903902515.1 uncultured Planctomycetota bacterium
CAATCCACAACTGCTGTTGGCGAACGGCCCGTTCGTCGACCGCGCGATCAATAGCCAGGCTGCGCGGATCCCGGATTACCCCGGCCGTAGCGCGGGCCTGTTGGAGGGCCTTAGCGTAGGTTTCGTTTTCGGGCTGGGCGTCCACCGCCATGGTCAGGGACCGGAGGGCCTCATCGAGGCGGCCTGCCGTGAGGTGGGCTCGGCCCTGCACATAGGCAGCCTCCGCCAGCGCAGCGCGCCGGGTGGCATCGGATGCCCCCGGCACTGGCGCCGGAACCTGTTCCTCGGCAACGGCCATGGCCGTGAGTCCGCAAAGAGCAGCCAAGGACAAGGACAGGGCACGGGTACGCAGCGCGGGGGTCACAGGGCGGTCTCCAGTTCGTCGTAGGAAATGATGGTCACGGTCGTCAAGAGGTATAGGTCTGAACGCTCGCTGCCGCGAGCGCGTGTACCGAACAGCCGACCAAGGTAGGGGATATCGGCCAGGTAGGGAACCCCGGCGGACATGCGCTCATCAATGGCCTTACCGAATCCACCGACCAGGACACTGCCCCGGTCAGGGACGGTGACGGTGGTCGCCGCGCTGCGGATCGTGATGTTAGGCAGTTCGATGGGGTAGGTGGCTGCCGTCGTCAGCCCCGTCGAGTTAGTGGTAACCTGGTCGTAGTTGCGGCTGGCGGTAATTTGTTCGGTGAACAGTCGCAGACTGGTGATGGATGGCTTGAGATCCATGGTCACGTACTTGCGATCCGAGGAGATCAGTGGCTTGACGTCGAGAATCGCACCGGTCGACAGGACTTGAACCTGGGGATCCATGGCCCCGGCATTGATCTCGTAGTCGCCAATGTACCCCCGTTGCAGTCCGTAGAAGGCGTGGCCCCGGACCCCGTTAAGCGTCGTGATGGTCGGTGCCTGCAGACTGCGGAGTTGGCCGCTGCGCTGGCCGGCCTCCAGGATCGCCGACAGCTGGAGGGGTCCAACCTGGGCGATGGAGAGCTGCAGGGCGGTGGACGATTTAGCGCCATAGGCGGTGGTGGCGGCCGGCAAGGAATTGCGCACCGTGGCCACCGCGTCTCCCTGGCGCCATTGGCGCTCGGCGCCAGCTTTGACTCGTCCCGCCTGAACTCCTGAGCCGTCTGTGGTCCATTCCACCCCGACGCGTTCAAAGAAGGCGTCCTCAACCGTGAGCCACCGGGATTCGACCCGCACCATCATGCCTTGAGCGGCTTCCTGGGAGCGCAGGAGTTCCTTGACCAGACCATGCACTTCCGGGGAAGCCATGACGAACAACACGGAGCCACGTATGGTGATGCCCTGGCTCTCGGATTCCCAGGAATCCGGCCGGATGACCGTGCGGATTAGGTTGGCCAGGTCCTCGGGGGTCACTTGGCGGACTTCCGGCGTTGCCTGGACAAACTGAGCCCCGGCGGTGCCGCTGGCCGCTCCCAGGGCCAGTTCCCGGCCGGGCTTATCCTGGGCGGAATGGATCAGGTTGGCGACATCATAGACCGCAAGTACGGGGGCTGGTTGGGCGATGGCGCCAACCACCACGGCTTCTTGGTCCAAGGTCCAGGTGGACCCAACTTGACGAGCGATCCAGGTCAGGGCGTTGTCACAGCGGATGGACGGTGCATCTAGGGAGACTTGAGGATCCGCGGCCGCCAGGGTGGGATCGATGATCAGGTTGACCCCGGCCCGGTTGGCCACCAGTCGGAGCGCCTCCGAGAGGGGCATCCGGTCGATCTTGAGGGACATGCGGGCGGCCAGACGGTCCCGCAGGGCGCCTACCCATGGGGCTTCCCGGCTTTGGTCTAGAATCCGGAGGTCCGTGCCATGACGGCGATCAAGCCAGCCTTCCGGATAATCCGGTAGTCCGTCCAGGCGACCTGGAAGCAAGGCCTCCCGCATCTGCGTGGCCAGCTCTTCGCGGAGATCGACGGTGGCTTCCTTGGTGGTCTGTTGGCGACCATCATGGGCCTCGGCCAAGACCAGGGCCAGGAGTTCCCGGACATCGGTGCGATCTGGCTCATCCTTGGCTAAACGGCGGGCCTCCGTCAGGGCCAGTTCACGATGGCCCAGGCGGCGCAGTTCCCGGATTCGGTCCGTTCGTTCCTGGATGCGCCGGGCCCGCAGGGAATCCTGATCCAGGGCGGCCGCACGAGCGGTCCGGACCTGGGCTTGCCGCGATTCATCATTCTGGGATTCATCTGTTTGTCGCTGACGGCGCAGATGGGCATCAATTTCGGCCTGCAGTTCGGCCATCAGGACGGCTAATCCGGGATCGGCCGTGAGGCCCTGTTGGCGGAAGGCCCGCAGAACCACGGTCAGGGCTTCGGCAGCATCCGCATGACGACCTTGGGCGGCAGAGGCTGCGGCCCGGGCGCGGGCAGAGCGGGCCTCGGCTGCGGCCCATGAAACGAGTAGGGTGGGATCGAGGGGCGTGGCTTTGGGCTGGGCCACGAAGATGGGGGCCAGGTCTGCCGCTAAGCGACCATCACCGGGAGCTAGAAGCATGGCCTTGCGGGCCAGGTCCCGGGCTTCCAGGTGGCGTCCGGCCGTCGCGGCCCGCTGGGCCCGGGCTGCGAGTGATTGGGCTTCGAGGTTGGCGGAGGAAGGGAGTTCTGCCGCCGCCCCAGTCGCCATCGTGGCCAGCAATCCGGCCACGACAACACGCCCCGCCCAGTCATACCGGCGGGGCGTATCCCAATGATTCCCAAGTGGCCGAAGGCTCCCCATCAGACGGCGGTCACTGGACCGCTTCCTTTTCAGCCATGTCGATGATTTCGGTGTGGAGCAGATAGAAGGTTCGGTCGTCCAAGTCGTAGGTGCCGTTGCGGCTAAACAGACGGCCAAGGAACGGGATGTTGCTCAGGAATGGTACGCCCGTGCTGGTGGTTTCCCGTCCACTCTTTTGGAATCCACCAATCAACAAGCTGGCCTTGTCCGGGATCATGACCGTCGAGCGCAGGCTGTGGACGGACAGATTCGGCATTTCAATCGGGAACCTGGCGCTGGTGACCACATTAACACTGTTTCCACCACCATTGCCACCGCCACTGATCCGGTTGCCGACGATGTAATCAACAAACACCCCATCACGGCTGACCGAAGAGGGGCGAACTTCCATGGTCACATACTTACGGTCGGAACTGACCACGGGCCTGATATCGATGGTATTTCCGTAGGCCAGGACCTGGACCTTCGGATCGTAGTTGTTGGAAACGATCTCATAATCAGCAATGTAGGCCAATTGACGCAGGAAAGCGGCATGGGCCCGCTGGCCATTGTAACAGGTGAGCGTGGGCTGCTCCAAGGTCGTCATGTCGCCCTCGTTCTCGACCGCATTCAGCACCAGGTTCACCTGATCGCGATTGAGGAACGAGAACGGACTGTGACTCACGTCCAGTTGCAGACCCTTGCCGCTCGGATTGAAGTCCGAAATCGACGAGCTGGGTCCGTTGGTGTTGTTGACGGAGGCATTGATCTGCCCGTTGTCGTTTTGCCGGGTATAGCCCGAGGCGCTGGTCGAGGTCAGCATCTGGCCATTGGTGCCATGGGCCCAGTCGAACCCGATCTCCTCGAAATAGTTCTTCCGCACCCGTAGGACGCGCACATCGATGCTGACTTGGAGGGAGGACAGGTTGCGCTGACTGGTCAGCAGCTGCTCGATCTGGCCATGAACCTCGGGCACCTGGCTGATGAACAGGACGCTTCCACCCCGCTGCTCGATGCCGACACCTTCCAATTCCCAGGAATTTGGGGCAACATTCTTGCGGATGAAGTCGACCAGCTCCTGGGGATCCGGGGTCTTGGGCGGCTCGGCATTGGCTTGGAACAGACTGCCACCGCCGCCCGAGGCGGCGGTGTACGCCAGTTCCCGACCGGGCATGTCCCGGGGGTGCTGAATGAGGTCCGCCACGTCATAGATGCGCAGAACCACGGCTCCGGTGACTTGAGCCTTGCTAATATAGATCGCTTGGTTCTGGAGGGCGTAATGGAGCTGCGTGAGTTCCAGGATCCACTTCAGGGCGTCCCCGAAACGCATGTCCTTGACCTTGAGGGTCACGGTTCCACCACCGTTGGCCGCCAGGACCTCCGGAGCGATGATGATGTTGGTGCCGGTCACCTGGCGGAGGAAGTTGATGACATCCTCGAATCCCTGATCCTGGAATTCGAACGTCACGCGCTGTTCAAGCCGATCCTTGAGGGAGGCCACCCAGGCTTCCTCCTTGCCGGTTCCGATTTCCCGGGGCTTGCGAAGCGTCCGGCGGGCCCAGTCCTCCGGGTAGACCAGCAATTCGGTCTGGGGGATCAGGCTGCGATGGACCTCTTCGTTGATCCGGGCAATACGCTCTGAGCGTTCAGTTTCATGCTTGTCGTCGAAGGCATTGTGGCCCTCACGACGGGCATCCAGGTACAGGTCCCGAGCATCTTCGCGGCGGCGGTCCAACTCGTAGGCATTCCAGGCGTCGACTTCCGCTCGGCGGTAGTCCTTGCGATCGTAGGCATCCTTGGCGCGGCGGAGCAGCTCGTCGACCTTGTTGGCCAGGGCTTTTTCCTGCAGACGTGCCGCATCACGGGCACGATCCTCGGCCTCTTCGCGGACGTCATCCTGGCGCTTTTCGGCCTGGGTCCGGGCTTGGGCGGCGGTGTCTTTGCGCTTGCGCTCGATGGTCTGGGGGAGGGTGCCCCAATCGAAGGCATAGGGAAAGCTCTTGAGGCCGACGGCGGCCCGGTCGTAGTCGAGCTCAGCTCCGGCAAAATCGCCCTTGGCGGCCTTCTGATCCCCGCTCTTGACGAGGCCTTCGAGGCGGATGGCGGCCTCTTGGGTCCGAACGTCCTGCAGGGTCCTGAACCACGTGGCGGCCATCTGCAGACGATTGTCGCGCTGGCTGAGTACCGCCAGCACGTCCTCGCGCAGGGCGATGGCCCCGGCGTTGGCGGGGTTGAGGCGGATCGCCTCGTCCACCTTGGCCCGGCATTCGACGAACTGGGCCTTGCGGTAGAAGGCCTGGGCTTCGGCCAGGGCGGCATCACTGGCCAACCCGGACGTTGAGCCGGCAAATTCTTTTGCCAGCTGCTCCAGGGCCACCTGGGGATTTGTCGGGGCGGTCTCCTCCGCCGGCACGGTCGCCCCGACGGCCGTGAGGGCCAGGATCAGGGGGGTCAGCGGAAGACGAGGACGACTGCTCATGGACGCTCCAGGCCGAACCCGAAGGTTACGGCGCGTGGGAATGGTGGAGACTGCGAGAATTGAAGGAACGGGAGGTGCCCGGAGCCTGGGGCTCCGGTGTCACTCACGGACGTGTCTGCTGAGGGGTTTGGCGGGCCGGAGGTGTGGTGGGCTGGGCCCGTGGTGCCGGGGCTGCGGCGCCGGTGGCCGGCGGGGCGGTAGCTTCCGGCGCAGCGGGGGTTTCTGTGGTCGGCGCCGTCGCGGTGACCGGCTCCGGCCATTGGCGTACCTTGCGGTTTATCGGTTCGTACCACACCAAGCGGCCATCGGCCAATTCCAGATAGGGCGTGTCCGTCTCGTAGAAGGATTCATCGCCGGGATGTTCCGCCCGCACTTTGAGAAGCGGACCCGTTCCGGGGGCGTGGGAGCGGGGTGCGGCGGGTACCAGGGGTGCCTGATGGAAATCCCCCGGTTGGTGCCGGAAGGCTTCTTCCTCGTTGAGCACGGGCGCGGTCTGGTTGGGATAGATGATGGCGTCGGCCTTGGCCGGTCGGCGGATGGTGCTGAGCTTGACCAATTCCATCCGACTCTTGCTGCGGACGTTCTCGACAATCAGGATATCCGTGGACGCTTCCTTGGCCAGAACCTCGAGGTCCTTGCCCTTGGATCCTTGGCGGGTTTTTTCGCGGATCTCGTAATAGAGGACGCGCTTCTGCTCGCGTTTGACATCCAGCACCCGGAAGCCGGTGTCGAGGGACACGATTTGAATGCCCTTGGCCGTGGTGACATTCACCTTGTCGGCGATCATCTTGCCCTTGGAAGCCTTGATAACCTTGGGCTCGGGAAGCCAGGAGACGGTGCCATCGGCAGCCGTGGACATCTTGGTCACGAGCAGGTGAACGGTTTCCTTGGTCGGGTCTGCCACATCCGTAGCCACCTTGTCGAAGGCAAAGCGGACGTCAGAAGTCACGGATACCGTGGCTTCCTCGCTTGGGGCACCCAGGTACAGGCGCTCCCCCGGCTGGAGGTCGATCCAGGCGGGGGGAGCCACGGTGAGGGCCTTGGCAAACCGACCCAGGAAGGCGGCATCGGAGTTGCGCAGGCGTTCAGAGAACTCGGTCCAGTTCACGTCATCCCCGGGCATCCGACCGGGAAGCACCAAGACGGCCTGGCCCGGGTTGGGGGAGCCCATTTCCGGCCCGGTGGCCTTAACGACCAGGCTGGCGCGGAAGGTATGGCGGATCCAGGGCTCCAGGCCGTCAGCGATGAAGGGACCGGTCACGGGAATGGCGGACAGGGGAATCATCCCCTGGACGGCTCCAGCCCCGACGAAGGGCTTCCAATCTTGATCGCCAACCTTGACCTCGATCAGCCAACCCACCACTTGGGCGCGATTGGCAATGTTCTCATCGGGCCGCTTCCAAACCGCTTCCAGGGCATCGGACAGCCGGCGATCCGTCGGTCGGACGGGGGGCGCCATAGCCAGGGTCAAGGCGGCTTTGCCGACGGCGTCAATGGCGGCCAAGGTCGGGGCCGGTGCTTCATAGACATAGGCCAGCAGACCCCGGGCCGAGGGGCCGCGATCGGGCGGGGCGGTAAGCCAAGCATCGGCCACCGGGGCGGCCAAAGGCTGGGTGAAGCGGCGCTTCATGTCCCCAAGATAGTCCGGGACGGGCTTAAGTAACGGCGGCTTGCCATCGATGAAGATCTTATCGATGGCGGCGTTCTGTTCGGTGATCTTGGCCGGGGTGATCCGGTCTGGGCGAATCGATTCGTCGGTCGTCACCGACCAGATCTCGAAGGCGCACAGCAGCAGGGTCAGGGAGACCACCGCCTTTTCACCGTGGGCGATGAGGAGGTCCTTGGCGTTCATGAGTGATCTCCCGCCGTGGCGGCCCCGGGGGACTGGCTATGGGGTGGTTGCCCACCCTCGGTGGGAGCAGCGGGTGGGGCGAAGGGGGCCGAGAAGTCGAGGACGGCGATCCGCAGGCGAAGCCGGGCGGATTCCGTGGGGATGTCCTTGCGATCTCCGGCGGCGAAGGATTCCTGACGGCTCAGTTCGCTCCCGGTGACGATGACCACGGGCCGTTCCAGGTCCGCCGAACGCTCCAGAGTGGCCTGGGCGGCCAGTAGGGCAGAGACCGGGCCGACCAAGTCGATGGTCAAGCGATGGGCCTGGGCCAGTCCGTTGGTGGACGCATCCAGGGGGATGAGGCTCTCTTTTCCGGGTTCGGCGCCCTCGGCACTACCCCACCGGACCCCGGCCAGGGCCGCCGTCCCGGTAGGGGGTGTCAGGCCGCTGACGATAGGATTGACGGAATTCGCGGCCTTGGCTTCCAGAAGGCCATCGATGATCCGCTCCATGATCCGCAGTTGGATGGTCAGGCGGGGGTGTTCGGCCACATCGGGAAATTCACTGCCCTTGGTGAAAAAGCCGGCAGAGCTACGGACGGCCTGATCGATGGCGTAGTCGGGGGCTCCCGTGGATTCCCCTTTGGCGGGTAGCCGAACGAGGGCACCGGCATTGGCCAGTCGCTTCAGTTGGTTCTCGCTCAGGGATTGGTACGCGGTGTACCAGCCCAGTTTGTCCGCACTGTCGGCCACGGGGGTGTGCAGCGGGAGGCTGCGCTTGGCCAGGAAGGCCCGGATGTCGGCCAGCTGCCGATCGTAATTGGCCACGTGGGGCTTGAGGGCATCGCGCCACGGGGGGGTGATCAGGTATTCCCCCGTCAGACGGGCGATGTCGTCGGCCCGCTCGGCATCAAATACGCCGACCGGACTGCCATTATTGCCGCGGCGGTCGAGTTCCTGTAGATGGCGATATTCGCTGTCGAGGCTGGCTTTGACATCCCGCGCCGGGAGGGCCTGGCCGATCAAGTCGACATCCGGCAGGGCCAGGACCCACACCAGCAATTCGATGGCGACCACCGCACCGCTGCCGATCCAGAAGGCATGCTGGGTCTTCATGGGGTCTCCTGGGCTTTGAGCGTGCAATCGATGGTGACGGTCATGACCGGGTAACGCCGTTCTTCCTGGAGTGGCGCCAGGGCGCCGGTGATCGGATCCGTATGGGAGCGGTCGATGTACCAGTAGGTGTCGGTGCCGGCAGTTTCGGACTGGGCTTGGACCGCAGCAAATAGGCGGGGCTCTTGCTCAGCTGCCGTATTGGCCGCCCGGGCCGCCCGGACGTCTGCGCGGAGGCCCAGGAGCGATGAGGGCACGGGCAGGGCTTTGAGCCGGTCTACCAAAAGGCGGCTGATTTCGCCGGGTCTGGCAATCTGGGGGATGGTCACCACCAGGGAGACCTTGACGTCGGTGCCGAGGGGGCGGAAGGGCCCCTTCACCGTCAGGTCGGGTTCTGGAATGGTCAACGAGCGCAGGTAGAGGGCCTGAAGAGGCGTGGGTTGCCCTCGTTCCGGTGGTCCCGCAATCACCCCTCGCTCATGGGCGATCCCTTGAACAACTTCGAGGACGGCCGCCGAAACCCCCGTATGGAATCCCTGCTGCGCCCCGAAGGGCTCGAACAATTTGAGTTCCACGGCCTTGGGCGCCACTTGATCCAGGACGCTCTTGCTTTCGGACTGGCGGCGCGTGTTGGATTCGTAACTCTCCTTGATCTTCGCCAGGAGCATCTCGTTCTCAGTCTTCACGCCGTCGACGATGCCGAGACTGAGCCACATCGTGGCGCCCAGGGCCACCGGGATGGCTACACCGGCCCACATCTTGGAGCGCAGCAGACGTTCGAACTGCTCTTCCCGGGGCATCAGATCGACGGTCGCGCGACCGAAGCCGATCCCCTGGAGGGCCAAGCCCATGGCCACGCCCAGGCTCTGGAGGTCGTGCATGAAATGCTCGCGCTCCAAGCCATCTGCCACCTTCACCTTGTCGAGGTCTTCGAGGATGTTGATGGTGTAACGCAGGCGTTCGGCCATGTATTCTGGCAGGCCCGGCAGGCGGAAGGTGCTGCCGCTGATGACGAGATTTTCGAGTTTGGCGTCCTTGTTCTGCTGCTTGTAGAAGCCCAGGCTGCGCTGGACCTCACTCGTCAGCTCGATCAGGGTGCCTTCGATGACCTTCAAAATGCGGTCGGCCTGGGCGCTTTCCCCGGCCTGTCGCTTGAGGGTCTCGGCCTCTGCCACCGAGACTTTGAACTTTTTGGCAAAGGCATCGGTCAGGGCATTGCCGGAGATGCCCATGGTCCGCATCCACAGCATATCGCCTTGGTAGCAGACCAGATCCGTATTCTCGGCGCCGACGTCGAGGATGACGATTGTCTCGTCTTCCGGGAACACCTGGTCGTAGCGGACAAAGTTGTAGAGGGCGAGGGAGCTGACGGAAATTCCCACCAAATTGATACCCGCCTGGCGGGTAACGCTCATGACCTCCGTGGCCAGTTCCCGCTTCACGGCGAACAACGCTACATCTTGGCTGACGCCATCGGGGGCGGGGGACAGGTGATAGCCCCACTCCACCTGATCGAAATCTCCCGGAATCTGTTGGCGGGCTTCAAGCTCCACCATCCGCTCAACCTGCTTGGGATTGATGACCGGGATATTGACGGTGCGGGAAAAGACCTGGCGACCCGACAGGGAGGCCACCACCGGGGTGTCGTGGAACTCCTCTCGACCAGCCAGCGAACGCAGGGCGGCAATCACCGCATCGGTGCGATCGCCGCCCTCAGGGACGGCGATCGGTTCGATGGCATAACCAAGAACGGTGGCTACCTCGCCCTTGCGAGCGATTTTTACCGCCTTGATGCTGGAATGGCCAAGATCGAGACCCCAGCAGACCGAGTGCTTCAGCATAAGTTCTGCCAGCCTTCACGAGCGGGGGGGGTGGTCAAAGGGGCCCGGGATGCCAGGTCCTGGGGTGTCTCACGGGGTGTAAAGCGGATTTGGGTTCTAAAAAACCCACAAATCACAACGGGGGTCACCACTGATTTTTCTGTTGTTGAAGACACAAATCTGCCCTTAACATGCATCTCCGGCAGTTCGCTTGTGCGTTTCAGCCGATTCAGGCGTTCCATTCGATTCAGCTGACTCATCCGTTACGTGCTCCCTATGACGACCTCCCCAGTGACCCCGCCCGCCATCGAAGAAGACGGCATCGTCCGCCCCCGCGGCAATGCCCCGATTTCCCTGATCCTCGACCGGACCATGCCGGGGTGCAAGCGCACCCGCACGCTCCGCATCGAGGGTGCGGTCGGCATCAAGCCGGAGGCGCTCCACGAGGTCGAGTCGATCCAGCGGGCCCTGCACCAAATCCGGGGCAGCCATCCGCCACCGGTCATGACCATCGACGGGCAGACCTTTCCCTGTTTGATCGAAGGCTCGCCCCGTTCGCCCCGTCTGATGATGGAGGATAAGGGCGAGAAAATGATGATGTACCTGGAGGTCGGCGGGGCCGCCGTCCAGAACGTCTGGTGCATGCCCGGACCCTTCCTGGTTTTCCGGGGTCGCGTCATCCCCTTGGAGTGGACCGGCCCGGCCGAGCACCTCGATCCATTGATGCATGGCAAGATCCTGGTCCCCAAGGAGTGGCTGATCCAGGAGCCGTGGCGCAGCGTGCTGGCCCATGCCGGCCAGGTGCCGCCCCAGGCCGACCGGGCCAAACAGGTCCGTGGCCGGCCCCAGCCAATCCTGGAGATGTTCGAGGTCGATAGCCGTCTATGTGGTCAGGTCCGCTTCAAGTACCACGACGACCTGCCCGAGATCGACCCCCTGGAACGCATCGGCATGATCGTGGCCGCCGCCAAGGACGGCACGATCATCAAGTGCGAGCGGGACCGCGATCTGGAACTCCAGCGCTGCAATGAGTTCATCAAGCGCGGGGCCCTGGTGCAGCGGCGCGGGGCCTTCGGCTTCGTCGCCGATGGCGATGCCGCCGACCGTTTCCTGGCCCAGGTCATCCCCAACCTGGTCGGTTGGGATATCCGGGGCCGCGAGAAGCTGCACCGGGGGCGCAAGCCCAACGACATCCAGACCACCGCCAAGGTCACGGCCCACGAAGACTTCATCGAAATTGAGATCGATGCGATGGTCGAAGGTCGGCACGTTCCCATCAAGGAGCTGCTAAAGAACGCTGCCCGCGGCCAGAATGTGATGGTCTTCAAGGATGGCATGCGGGCCCGGATCAACGACGAGTGGCTCAACCGCTATCGCACCCTGACCGAGTTCGGAGGTCTCAAGGAGCACAACGGCAAGGTCCGGGTGCCCCGCCATGCCGCCGCCATGGCCGTCAATCTGGCGGAATCTGGCGCCTCCATGACCCTTGATGATGTCACCCAGGATCTGGCGACCCTGGCCAAGGGCGGCGCGGAGATTCCCCACGTCGAGCTGCCCAAGGGTCTCAATGCGACTCTGCGCGAATACCAGCACGCCGGTTTCAACTGGATGGTGTTCCTCTCGAAGCGCGGCCTCGGTGGCGTCCTCGCCGACGACATGGGCCTCGGCAAGACCGTCCAGAGCTTGACCTTCCTGCTGCACCGGCACCAGGAAGAACCGGGCCTCCACCTCGTCGTTGCCCCGCGTTCGGTGGTCGACAACTGGCTTGATGAAGTGCACAAGTTCTGCCCAGGGATGCCGGTTCACGTCCATCTCGGCCTCGATCGCATCAAGGAGGAGAAGAAACTGCCCCGCAAGGGCGTGTTCCTGACCTCCTACAACATCCTCCAGCGCGACATCAAGTTGCTGGGGGCCATCGAGTACAGCACGGTCCTCCTCGACGAGGCCCACGTCATCCGCAACCCCGAGGCCAAGACCACCCGCGCGGCCCTCAAAATCGTCGCCAAGCGGCGCATGTGCCTCTCGGGTACTCCGGTGCAGAACTGTGCCGAAGATCTGTGGCCGATCTTCCAGTTCCTCATGCCGGGCTTCCTGGGCCGTCGCAAGACCCTCAAGGAAACCCTCCAGGACGACCCCGAGGCCATCGGCCGCCTGCGCGACCGGGTCGCGCCCTTCGTGTTGCGCCGCATCAAGAAGGAAGTGGCCACGGAATTGCCGCCCAAGACGGAAATCCTGCTCCACGCCGAGATGTCGGAAGCCCAGCGCATCTTCTACAACGACTTGCTCGAAAAGGAGCGTGTCGGGGTCATGGACCTGCTTGGCAGTAAGGGTCTCGAACGTTCCCGCGTCTCGATTCTGGCCGCCATCACCCGCCTTCGCCAGGCGGCCTGCGACCCGGCCCTGGTCGGCGGCGAGAACATCGCCAGCAGCAAGATCGACCTGTTCCTCGACCTGGTGGATGAACTGGTCAGCGAGGGTCACCGCGCCCTGGTGTTCAGTTCCTTCACCAAGTTGCTCAACCGCATCGAGGAGAAGCTCCAAGAGCGTCAGTACACCTACCAATACCTCGACGGCCGCACCCGCGACCGTTCGGCCAAGGTCAAGGCGTTCCAGGGCGGCAACGACCCCTTGTTCCTGATCAGTCTCAAGGCGGGTGGTGTGGGTCTGAACCTGACCGCTGCCGATTACGTGATCATCCTCGACCCGTGGTGGAACCCCGCCGCCGAGGATCAGGCCGCCGACCGTGCCTACCGCATTGGCCAGGATAAGCCGGTGATGGTCTACCGCATCGTCACCGTCGACTCGATTGAGGAGCGCGTCCTCCGCCTCCAGGCCGAGAAGCGCCGCTTGGTCGGCGACCTCGCCCTGGAAGGCCTGGCCCGGGCCCTCGAAGCGGGCGATGTTGAGAAATTGTTCCAGGCTGCCGTCGCCGTCGGGGCAGATTAAACGTACGCGCCCCTTTCCGGCAGCAGCCCATTGGGTGCTGGAAAGGGGCGTGGTTACCTCTACCGGGAGGCGCGTGAGGGATTGAGCCTGTCCCCGTTCGAAATGGGAGCCTTAACCCCCGTGTCGCCGGGCTCCATGGGGGGTCTGGAGGTTGGCGATCCCAACCTCCAGGAATCCCAGATCACGGGGCCTTGGTCACGGTCACATTCTGGAAAATAGCGCGGGACAGACGTTGGTAGCTGTTCTGATTTCCCCCGACGACCAACCCGGCCTGAACGGTTTCGGGAAGGTCCATGTCCTGGGGTTCACCGATGTTCATCCATGACCGGCCGTCATCGGTGGAGTAACTTGCGGTAAAGGTGTTGCCCGACCGCATCAAGCGCATTTTGGCAGGAGCATCGGTGTTCTTGACCCGTGCCAGTTCCACCGCCGGTCCGTTGCCACGGGATTGCAGCACGATGCTGTGGCTGATTTTGGGGCTGTTGTATTCGACCAGGTAGACCAGCGAGACTTCCTTGCTGGTATTCTTCCAATCTTCGCGGAAGGCCACCCCGGCTCGGACATCATTGCCGTTGATGATGGTCGAGGACGTGACCGTGGCGGTGACGACCGCATCACCAGTGGTTGGCTTTCCCGCGAACTGACCCTGGTTGCCATATCCCGCGCCTTTGAGCATCCACTCTCCGGTTTCCGGATTCCAGGTGGAGCTGCCTTTGAGATCCGGTGTGCCGACGTCCCCCGCGGCCCAAGATGGGGGAAGAACGGCTTTGGTGGGCCTGTTAACGACCGTAAATCCATTGGGGAGGATCGATGGCGTGTAGCCCTTTTGCGGCGTCACGCTGGGCAGGGATGGGTCATTGGAATAGACGCGGTAATAATCCAGTTCCAGGGCCGTTGGCCAGGTATTGGTGTCATCAGGATTCCCGGGCCAGAGGTTGCCGGGATCCTTGCCAACCACGAGATCGATCAGGACGTACATCGGGATGTTGATGCGGTTGATCTGCCGGAGGGTGGGCACCCCATCAACATACCACGTGACCCCGGCTTTTTCCCAAAGAAAGCCGTAGGTGTGGAATTGTCCGTCGGTGGGATTGATGCCCTCATAGCCCGCCCCATAGGCAGCATGGGGGCGTTGAATGTCTCGGAAATGGGTCGTCTGGTGGGTGATCTTGGGATTCTTCCCCAGGACTTCAAAGACATCGTATTCCCCCGGCCACACTCCGTCATCCGTCAGGAGCCAAAACCGGGACCACAGGCCTTTTCCCGGGGGAAGCTTGGCACGCAGTTCGAAATATCCATAACGCTGGGTGAATTTGTGAGCACTCGTCAGCTGTCCGGAGACATAGGGCTGACGATCCGGACCGCTGAAAATGTCCTCGGGCGTTGGCTGGGCTACGATCGAGAGGATGCCATTCTTCACCGAGAAAGGATTAAAAGCTTTCTTTCCGCCGTCCGCAGGGGTGAAGTTGGGATCGCAGAACCACTGGGCCTGGTAGTCACCGGCATTGTTGCGCATGCCCCAGAAATCGGAGGTCTGCCAGACCGTTGGATCATACTGGTTGAACTCATCGTTAAAGGTGAGGTGGTACTGCGTGCTGCCATTGACTTGATCTGCGGTTTGAGCAATCCCCTCGGCTGGTACGGCGGCGGCAACCAGGTTGCCCCCGACCAGGAATGCGACGAGAGAACAGGCGAGACGTGGTAACATAGTCGTGGGTTTCATGGTCGGGGGTGGTGAGGACAAAGTCGCGAAAAATTGATCTAACTTAGATACGGGTTGGGGCTGCGATACGATCCAACTCCGCCATGATCTCTGGCGTCAGCGCGTCGACATCATCGATGGCCTTCATGGTCTCGGTCAGCTGTTCCACCCGGGTAGCGCCCAGGATCACGGTGCTGACCCGCTCATTCCGCAAGCACCACGCCACCGCCAAGCGGGCCGGAGAGATGCCGATGCGCTGACTCACAGCGACGAACTGTTGAATGACTCCGGGGATCGGACCCGCAGGGTCGAGGTCCTTCTGCAGCCATTCATAGCCCTTGAGGTCCAGACGGCTGCCCGAGGGGATGCCATTCATGTATTTCCCCGTGAGCAGGCCCGAGGCGAGGGGTGACCAGGTGGTCGTGCCCATGCCAAAACAGGCGTAAAGGGGCCGGTATTCTTCCTCAAACCGTTTCCGACACAGAAGATTATACTGAGTTTGCTCCATGGTGGGTGCGACCAGGCCCCACCGCTCGGCGATCAGGTGGGCTTCGATGATCTTCTCGGCTGGCCATTCGCTGGTCCCCCAATAGAGGATCTTGCCCTGGGCCACCAAATCGCTCATGGCCCGGACGGTTTCCAGCACCGGGGTGTCGGGATCGGCCCGGTGGGCGAAATACAGATCCAGATGATCTACCCGCAAACGACGCAGGGCGGTATTGCAGGCCTCCATCACATGCTTACGGGAAAGCCCCAGCTGGGTGGGCTTTGGGGCGGCGGCATCATACCCAAAAAACACCTTGGTGGTCAGGACGTAGGAATCCCGGCGCCAAGCCAGCTTTTGGAGGGCCTCGCCCATGATCTCCTCGGCCCGGCCGGATTCGTAACCCTCGGCATTGTCAAAGAGCGTGATGCCTCCGTCGTAGGCGGTGGACATGAGCTTTGCGGCGGCATCCACGTCAATTTGACGACCGAAGGTGACCCAGCTCCCAAAGGAAAGGGCGCTCACTTTCAAGCCTGATGAGCCGAGTTTGCGATACGTCATAGTCATGGTGGAAAAGTTCCTGATGGGGTCACTTTGGGGGTTGAGG
This sequence comes from uncultured Planctomycetota bacterium, assembly GCA_903902515.1. Lineage (GTDB taxonomy): Bacteria > Planctomycetota > UBA11346 > UBA11346 > UBA11346 > CAIUVD01. The sequence continues at coordinate 15,697 of CAIUVD010000276.1, forward strand.
AAACGTTTGGCTTATGGTAATCCTTTTAGTGGAGTTGGCCATGTTGTTCCTGGTCGCCGGGCTGCCTTTTGTGGAGTTCCTTTGGTCGCCCAGGTGCTTGCGGGGGTTCCCCACCTGGGCCGAGTCGGGTGTGTACCAGGAAAGGCATGGTCTTAACCATCAACGGCATGGTCATCAGCTGGCACATCATGACGATTGACGACCATGCCGCATACTGCGGCCTCACCTATCCGACTCTGGTGCTGCTAGGCCCGGATTGTATCCAGGAGATCATCCATGTTATCACGTATCCTCCCTGCGACGGTTATTCTGAGCATGACGCTGACGGTCTCGCTTCTTGGTGCGGAGGAGACATCCCTGATCTCCGGCGTCTCCGTCTTCAAAGATGAGTGGATTGAAAGCGCGACCAAAAGCATCGTCGATGGCCCGGGGAATGATGCCAAGGCTCTTCGCATCGAGTTGGCGACAAAGCCCAAGGATGAATGGCAGGCCCAAACCTGGACTCGCGCCTTGGCCGGGGGCGTCGAGACCGGTGATACGGTGGTCATTACCTTCCAGGCCCGGAGCATCGAGCCCGCCACCGGCCACATAAAGGTCACCCTTGGGTTGGCTGAAGCCCCCTATACCCCGGTGGTCAGTAAGAAGCTGGTGCTCACCTCCGAATGGCAGACCTACGAGGTGAAGCAGGTGGTTTCCAAGGGGGTGGCCGTCGAATCGATGCGGTTCGGATTCACCTTTGGCGATCAGGCCCAGACATTTGAAATTGCAGACTTGGCCGTCGTGAATCAGAGCAAGTAAACTCCTCCTGGTCAGGAGATCCGGGTCCCTGGTGTCCCGGATCTCCCTGTTTGCAGGAACCCTGGTCGCTCGCCGTGGTTTCAACCCACAAACCTCTGTTGTGGTCCATCTCTGGCGTTGCGTAACGCGCGACATGGCGCTGCCGTGCCGCCGCATTCTTGGGATTGTTATCAGCCCATCGCGTTTCCTGAATCACTGATTTGACCCTGACCAACGTGGGCAAAGAAACGGTTTAAGGTCCCGCTGCGTTTACGGGAGATCCGGGCCCTAGGCATGGATCTCCCCGTCGTTCACCACGGCTTCAGCGGCGTGAGAAAAACCGGATCCACCGGAGATCGAAGAGGGCTTCTCCGGTGCCTCTGAAGACCAGCCAGACGGCGTGAAGTCCGGCGGTCTTGGTCACCTCGGCGCTGTGGGTGGCCCAGTCCCCCGGCCAACGACCCGCGATGTTCACGATCCCGATCAGGGGGCCATCGACGGCATCCAGGTGGACCTCCACGGTGCCGCCAAAACCTCCCCCAGCCACACAGACCGTGATGTGGTCGGTCCCGTCGGCAAAATCGAGCCAACGATAGCAGGCGGCGTCACCATCCTGGATTTCGGTGAGGTCGGAATAGCCACCGGGGGTATCACAACTCCGCACATGCCCAGCCAGCATGCACGCCCGGCCGGCATCAAGTCGGGCTGTCACCGGCAGGGGTCCACCGATGCCTGAGCTGGTCATCGGCACCTCAGGAATCAGTCCCTGGTCATCGAAGGTGATCCGCTCCGCGCAGGTTTTGCGCATACTCCGGCAGCCGTGGCTGGACCGGTGGTAGAACACATACCACTCACCCTGGAATTCACTGATGCATCCGTGATTGTTCCAGCTTTCGGGATCGCATCCGAAATTATCGACGATGACCCCGCGGTAGGTGAACGGTCCCAATGGCGAGGTGGCCGTCGCATAGCCGATGCACGACGGACGGTTCCTACGGCCGATGTGGGCATAACTCAGGTAATAGATGCCCTGGCGTTTACGGATGGAGCAGCCTTCGTGGAAGAAGTGCTCGGCTTCCGTGATGACGCCCTCGACCTGACTGCCTGGAACAATGGCCTGGAGATCCGGGGTCAGACGCGCCGCTTTGGCGCTGAATTGCCCCCAATAGAGATAGCCCTGCCCATCGTCATCGATGAAGACGGTTGGATCAATCTGCGTTAGTCCTTCGAGGGGACGGGCCTCGCCAAAGGGGCCAAGGGGATGATCCGCCGTGGCCACGCCTTCGCTGCTATCGGACAAACAGTAGAAGAGGTAATACCGTCCCCCATGGTGGACGGCGTCTGGAGCGTACAGTCGGTGGGCACCGGCCCCGGCGACGCCCTCGGTGGAAAAGGTCGACGATTCGTGGTGCCACTCTGCGCCATCGGCCGACCACAGCATGTCATAGCGCCGGGAACAATACTGGTGCCGCGTCACGTCGAGGGAGCCATAGACGTACCACGCACCATCCGGCATCTGGTGAGCCTCCGGATCGGCGATGAATACGCCGTGGGGAGCGAGGGGATTCGGTACGGAGGGCCGGGTCACGTTGGCGACTCCTGTTCCAGAATCGTCACCCCGTAGGGGGGCAGGTTCGTGACGCCCGCGTGGACGTGGCCCATGACCACCCGACCGGAGATGTTGATGGCCACGGACTGGGCGGTCGAGCTGTGGTTGATCACAAAGGTCCAGCGGCCGCGGTATTGGATCTCCACATTCTCGGGCAGTCGGGGCCGCCACGTCACCTCGGCCTTGGTCAGGGCGAACTCCATCACCCGTCCGAGGAGGTCCTCGGAGCAGACCCCGACGGCGAACCACAGGTAGCGCCCACGCCCCAGGCGTTGTTCGGTGAAGGCCGGTTGTCCGGCATAGGCTTCGTCCGTGAAGGTTGCCAGCACCGTGGCCGTCGTCGCCTGCAGGTCACCAATCCAGCGCTCGGCCTTGCCCGCGAAGGGGATCCCGTCGAGGGTACCGCTCAGGCCGACAGGGGTGTGCTCCCGAAGCTCAGGAGCGAGACCGGAATTGGGGCCCGCCCCACCATTGAGGAACATCCCGCCCACACAATCGACCCCCACGCTCTCCCGCAGGAAGCCCGGGCCTGGATCTGCCAGGTAGGTGCCGTTGGCATCGCGCATCCCCAGCTGACCGATCACCAACACCGTGCCGCCGGAGCGGACGTAGTCATCGAGGAGCCGGGCCTGCCGTTCATCGGCCAGCGGTTGGTTACGGATGACCAGCAACCGGATCTCCGTGGGAATGGCGATTCCCGGCCGTTGGAAGCGTACTCCAACACCCCGAGACCACAGGGTCCGGTAGGCCGGCATGGGATCCGCGTCGATGTCCTGCCCGGTGCGCGAGGCCATGTACAGTCGGTGGCTGTCGAGATCGTGGAAAATGGCTACCGGGGCATCCGGGGCTGGCAGGGCCTGGAGTTCTGGCATCAGGTGGCGGACCTCCTGGAAGACCGTCTTCACGGTCCGGAAGCGGTGACCCGGGTGGCCACAATGTTCCAGGATCCCCTGGAGTTCCTGCTCCTGGCCGGACAGGCAGGTGCGCCAGCGGAAGATCATCCACGCGTCGGCGCCATGGGCGATGCCGCTCCACATCCAGGCCCGGAATTGATCTGCGGTCGGGGGTCGGCCATGGTCGAGGGCGCCAATTCCGGTCTCGGTCAGCCAATGGCCCCGACCGGATTTGTAGCTGCGGAACAGATCATGGGCAGCGGCCCCGTTGGCCATCGGAGCGATGTCAAAATACGCATCGTTGCAGGACACGTCGAGAGAGTCCTCGAAGAGACTCCATTGATCGATGTCCGGGTACAACGGCATGCCCATGCTGTTGGTCGTGACCAGCACCTTTGGCTGCCAACGGCGAATTTCATCCCGCTGATGGGTGGCAAAATTCACCCAGGCCTCACTTTGGAAGCGCAGCATGTCGATGGCCCGGGAAGGGGCCACGCCGCGGCGTTCAATGTGGAAGCGGATTTCAGGCCAGTCGAAGTAGTCCTCGGACCAGAAGCCCGTGGCCCAGGCCTGATTCACTCCCGCGATGGAAGAATACCGCGTCTTCAGCCAGTCCCGGAAGCCCTGCTGACAAGAATCGCAATAGCAACGTCCTGATTCGGGCCCCAATTCATTGTCGATCTGCCACCCGAGGATGTTGGGATAGTCCTTGGTTTGTTTTGCCATCTCGGCCGTGATGCGTTCGATATGCCGCCGGTACACCAGGGACGTTGGGCAATAATGTCGACGCATACCATGCCGCATGCGGGTCCCATCTTCCCGTTGCAGCAGCATCTCGGGGTGCTTGTGCACCAACCAGGCGGGTGGCGTGGCGGTCGGGGTACACAGAAGGACCCGGATGCCGTGCCGTTGCATCGCCTGAATCGATTGATGCAGCCAGTCAAAGGTGAACGTCCCTTCCGCAGGCTCCAAACGCGACCAGGCGAACTCCGCGATACGTACGGTGTCAATACCGACCTCTCGCATGAGTGCTGCATCGGTGTCCAAACGTTCAACACCCCAGTATTCTGGGTAATAGGCGCAGCCAAGGATGTGCATGGGAGAGTCCTGTATGTGAGACATGTTACCCTATGGACCATCCACCTTCCATGGTGCGGGTGGCCCATCCCCTATCTTTCCTGGGCGTCCCGCCTTCTGGGGACATGGCCGTACCAAGGATCGACATGACCTACATCCCCCCGGATCTCCTTCGTCCCATCGCGGCCTTCCGCGGGATGCCGGGCAAACAGTCGGATACCAGCTTCGGATGTGGGGTCCTCGTCAAACAACGGGGTTGGGATGTTCGGGATTTCACCCCCAGCTGCCTGGCGGTGGTCCTCTGCCTGCGTGGTGAAGGCACCTACACCGATGCCGCAGGCGAGTCCTGGCCGATCAAGGAGGGCACCTTATTTCTTCGCCGCACCGGCCAGCGGCATTCGGTCCAGATTCATGACGAGGGCCAATGGGCGGAGTGCTGGATCGTTCTGGTGGCCGATATTGAGCAGGTCCTGATTGGATTGGGCATGATGCCGGATCAGAATGTGGTGAACACCAAGATCGATCTGACCCTGATCCGGGAGATCCGCCGCACGGCCACGGCCCTGGCCTCCGCCGATGACCGTGCCCTGCGGCAGTTGATGGTGCGTTTGGTCGGCATTGTGGTCAGCCTTCTTGACCGCGTCGATGCCACCGCAGGTAATGACAGCTTTGATCTGAACCTGGCCTGTCGCCTTCTAGGAGAGGATCCCCGCTCAAACCTCCGCTTCGTGGCCCGAGAGATGGGCTTGTCCTGGGAGCGGTTCCGCAAGTTGTTCCGGCAGAGCGCGGGCACCTCCCCGGGGGCCTACCGCCTGCGCCGACGTCTGGAGCGGGCCCAGGCGGAACTCCTGGCCAATCAACGTTCGATTAATGATATCGCTTCCGAATTGGGATACGCGAATCCCTTCACCTTCTCGCGGCTGTTCCACCGCCACATCGGGTGTACGCCGACGGCTTGGCGTGCAGGCGGGCATCACACGACGCCTGGATCCGTGTCGGTGGTCGCGCAGGTGTGATCCTGCCGACTCCCGGGGTGGTCTTGGATCTTGCCCTCCACGGGGGTCTTCAGGCGGGTGGCTGGTAATTCTTATCCCCGCCAAGGCGCTTCCATTCACGGTATAACAACATGAGGAAGATGAAGGAGCCGAGGTAGCATGTCATGACCCAGAGAGGCACAAAACGATAGGCGTAGTCACGGTTGACGGTATAGTTCGCGATAAGGTCGATAAATGCCCCGCTGGCGATGCCAGACACCATCAACACCACCGAACGGAACATCGCATTGGCGGAACAGTACTGGCCATAACGCTCCCGGGAAAGGATGCGCATGTACATGGGCATTTCGGCTGCGCCATAAATGGCTGAAATCGGTATCGCGATGATGGCGAAGGTGATGTAGAGGATCTTCGACTGCTCAGGACTTGGATCGGCGACAACGAAGTACATCCAAAGTATTTGGCCTCCGAACATCAAGATGGTGGAGAGGATCATCATCCGCAGGGGGTGGATGCGATCGACCAGGTAGCCGGCTGGAATGAAAAGGGCCGCTGAAACCAAGCCGGTTATACTGATAATAGTCCCATAGAGTTCCAAGGGCACACCGACGGATTTGGCGAGCAGGGGTGAATAGGCGCCCATCGGCCATGACATGCCGTAAAAGGCATTGGCGATGAAGAAATACCAAAAGATTCGATGTCCGAAGCATTCCCGGAAATAGCCCTTCACGGAGGCCAACAGACTGACTTCGCCAGACTTCGCCAGGGGCTCCAGGGGCGGATAGTCGGGTTCTTTGACCTTCCAGCACATCAAGCCGAAAGCCGTCATGTAGAGCACGGCCGCCAATAGGAAGATTTCTTCCATGTGGGTATTGGCGTAGCCAATCAGGAAGTAGTTGTAGGCCGAGCCTGCGAGGGTTCCGACGATGCGGAACATGGCCATGAAGCGTCCAAGGTAGGCGGCCGGGACCACGTCGTTAAACAAATAATAGAACGTGGAAACGATGAACATGTTGAAGAACTGAAACGCGACCATGAAGACCGAAATCATGATCACGATCGCAGTTGATTCCGAGACCATGGGCAGAATGGTGCTGTGCAGGGCCTTGCCGATGGGCTCGCTGTAGCCGAGCAACACCAAGAAGATGGCCAGGAAGGGCGTCGCGGCGGCCAGGAACGGAATGCGCCGCCCCCACCGACTGCGATAACGATCGCTTTGGACACTGATCACGGGGTTCATGAAGAACGTCAAGCCTGAGGGAATCGAGGTGACGATCAGCCCGATCAACCAGTTGGGAGCCTGCATGTCATTCAGGCGGATGGTGACGATGCTGGGCACCACGGTTTCCATGAGGGTGAAACAGAAGTCCCCCCACAGCAGCCAGAAGAACAGGGCGGCGAGGCACATCCGGGTGTACGTGCGATTGCCCACTTGGCCGATGATAGGAGGGCCCGCGACGGGCTGATGAGATTCCATGGTGGCCATGTTGGGGTCCTGGGGGAGTTAAGCAAATACCTGCATCGCGAGAGGGCTCGGCCTCACATGGTGCTCCAATAGCGTACGCGGTTGTTTGCTGATGTGGGGAACCGATCCCTCAGAACCGCGTGGCTGCGTCCGAAAGCACTACCATCACCCAAGACGACATTGGCATTCTTCTTGTGACGGAATGCGACGGTATTTTGCGAAAAAATCCCTTCGGGTACCGGCGGATTCTGCGTCAGGTACTTGGGGTTGATGAAATCAAAATTCGTGATCTCAAAGTCGAGGGCGTCAAGAAACGTGATTAGGCTTCCCGAGGCTCTGCTGCGGATTGTTGGGCCTACATTACCAAGCGTTCGGTTTGGGTTCTGGGTGTTATACCCGTAAGAGAGTTCGAGGTTGATCAGGCCGGAGTTGGTCGCTCGGACCGCATAACGCATGGTTGGGCACAGCAGCTTGGCAGGGACCTTGGTATCATTGTTATTCGTAACGGCATCATCGGTGAAATAGGCAAGGAAGGTGGGATTCGCACGCCAAACATTTGCCTTCTGATCCCCTGGGAAGAGGTGGTAGACCGCCACAAAATAACCCCGGTTCTCTTGCGCATAGGCGATGTTCGCTAACTGCATCTGCCGGAGATTACTGAGGCAATTGGTGGATTCGGCCATCCTACGCACCATGCCGAGGGTGCCAAACGCCAAGCTGGTCAGGATAGCAAGGATGACCAGGACCACGAGCATCTCGATTAGGGTGAAGGCGCTCTTTGGCATGGGATCTCCGCCGGCAGTCGGGCATTGGTGAGGCCGCTGATGTTACCCTTTCGCCTCAGGACTTGGAATGACCACGATGGGGATTTCCTGTCTTTTCTGGCACCTGGGGTCCGGGTGACCGGCGTTGCGGATCTCCCTGACGATACTCGGCCTGACGGACGAGGTCTTGCTAAGGGTGCCACGGTGAAGCTCCTGGTGAGCGGCAGCACGGCGGACCGGCTGTCGACCAGAACCGTGTCGAGCCCGGCCTTGGGCACGAACGTACGACGAGCCTCAACCCGCTACCGCAGGCAGACCACCGCGATGAGAATCGTCACCGTGGGTTCCATCCCTGCCGATACGAGATCGAGCCCGCATCCTGGGCTGCCCCTCGGAGGATTCGAGAAATGGGAGGTTTATGGGGTTGGGGATCCCTCGGTAATTTCCCGAAGTTCGGCAAAAAACGCACGCTTTCGCGCGGATTCACTACGCCAATCAATCGGCAGGGATTGATACCCTTCACGATGAGGCTCCCCCTTACGGCGGTAATCGAACCAGCCCCAGGAGGCATGGTGAGCGGTGGCGACGCCGAAGTTGTGCTGGGGCTGATCGAAGCCTTCATGGTCGTCCTCATTGAAGAGAATGGGCATGGGTCGGTAGCCGGGCACCAGACGGGTGCGTTGCACCATGTGCCCGATGTCCTCTGGGTTGTGAACGCCATTGCCATGGAGGAGGATGAAGTCGGAAGCCTGGACGATCGATTCCCGGGGGACCACGCCGCCACAGCCGCTGGTGCCGGCCTTCAGGCGGTGACCGTCCCGTTGGTGGCCCTGGACCCGCTTGATGAGTTCCGAGATCCGCTCGGGTTGCAGGATGGCACGGTCATAATCGGGATGGCCCGTTTCATTGGCAATTTCAATCAGGACGTTTCGCCAACCCCCCGCAAGAATCCATTGGGTGGCTTCGTCGGTGGCTCGCAGGACCGCCTCCTCATCCCGGAGTCGCTGATCCTGACCAAAATAGAAATAGCCCAAGATCACGACCATGCCGAGACGGTCGGCTGCTTCCAGAACCCGGGTCAGGCGGCGGGTGAATGCCGGGCGGAGGGTTCCGTCCTCGTGAAAACCGCTGCTGTTCCACGGCTGGGCGGCTGAATAGCCCTCGGGGGACCCGCCTTGCAGATTGACGGTGATGGCAAGCAGCCCGTGTTCCCTCCAGGAGGGCATGGCGGCGATGAATTCGGCAACGTTACGCTCGGGGTCCCAAGTTTTGGTATCGGGATATGCCCACCGGACGGCCGTCTCAGGATTCAGGTCGTCGAAGACCGCCTGGACCATCCGCAGGTTCCCTAGGAGTCCCTCGACCCGGTGGCCCTGCCAGTGACGACCCTCGTAGGTCGGACGACCGTTGAGGTGAAAATCTGCACCGACGATCTCGACGATAGTCCGAGTGGTGGTGGCCTCGACCCCGCTTAAGGGGGGAATCCCCATGAGCAGCACCATCAGGATGCAGAATCGGAACATGACCGGCTTTCTGAGATGTACCGACCGGTGGTCGGTGACGACACGGGGCGGCAGAGTCAGATCCCCACCAGGGAATCCCCAGTTGGTCCTCCCAGGATGCCCTTTGATCATCCGACAAACGCCTTCTTCGCCATGGCTCAGGTGGCCGCTCACCTACCACAAGTGGACTGACTTCGCGGTCAAAGGGCACTGGCCGCAAGTCGGGCGAGCCATCCCTCCATGAAATGACGCATCTCAGATTCAGGGATTCCAGAGGGTGATAACATGGGCCTCCGGATAGCCCGAAGTCGCCACATGTCCGTCCCCATACACCGCGTTCAGTTTGTGACGATGACGGAAGGCCGAGGTAGAGGCGATGGAGACGCCTTCTGGCTGAGTAGGCCCCACCCCGGCATTACCGCTGACCCAATAGGCTGCGCTGAGGGTTTTCACCCGGGCTGAAAGCAGGGCTGCCGTGGCATGATCGAGGGGAGGACTGCCCCAGGCGTGGGCGAGCACCTGGGAGCGTTGCGAGAAATACCGTCTTACCCGATCATCGGCGTCGGCGTTCTTGGTCCGGGGTTCATCTTTGGGATGGGGGAGAGGGCTCGGGCGGAAGCCTGGGGCGGGCAGCGGTTCTCCACGGATTTTTGCACAGGCTCATAAATCTACTCTGGTAGGAAGGCCGCTGGAAAGGCGCACGATGCGTGACGTTCTTTGCGGGGTCTCGATGGTCACTTCCTGATCGGTGTCGGAAATCAGTACGGCATGGCTCGTGTTCTCCTGCCACGTCAGGACTTCGACGAGAATGCCCCCGCGTAGGCGAATCCCGCGCAGGGTGCCGTTCCTCCATTGGGCCGGTCGCGCTGGGAAAAATCGGATGCATCCCGGATCCGCATACACCAGGGCTGAGGCGCACAGGTAGGGAAAGCCACCGGAAATATCCGCATTGAACAAATTATCGCGGTTGTGGAGGGAGCCCATACCCGTCGTCCAGAACCCGGTGACCAGCTGGTTGATGGTACGTTGGGTCAGTTCGGCATTGCCCAGGTGGGCGGCAGCCAAGCCGTTCTGAACCAATCCAAAGGCCATGAATCCCCCACTTTCCAGGCCCGGCAGGCGGAGCCGGATGGTGCGCTCCGCCGCCGCGCGGAGTTGCGGATTATTCAGGATCTCTGGCGGCATGTCGTCGAAGAGCTGATAGAGCTGCGAGACGTGACGGTGGACGTGACTTTCCTCAAGGCCGGGCCAGAGCCATTCGCGGAAGGAGCCGTCCGTCGCGACTTGGTAGTCGGGGAGGCGGTTGAGCAGTGATGTCCAGGTCTTTTGGAGATCGTGATCGACCTGGAGGTGCTGAGCCACAGCGATGACATTGCTCAGCAGCTGCTTAGCGGCTCCGATTTCCATCGTGGCATTGATCGCGACCCGGCAGTTCTCCTCGCCGCCCGGGGAGTTCTCGGGTGAGAAGGAGGGCGCAAAAATCAGTCGACCGTTGGCATCGCTCTCGGTGAGGAAATCTTCGTAGAAGGTTGCGGCTTCCTTCATGAATGGATAGGCGTGCTGGGCCAGGAAGGTTTCATCCCCGGTATAGCGGTAGTAATCGTAGTAAGAGAGGCTGGTCCAAGCGGCTCCCGCATACCACCAGAGGTGGGGATAGACCGGGGTGAAATCGGTCGCCCATGGTCCCATGGTGACTTGGGCAGGAATGTGGATGCCGCGGGTGCCGAACAGGGTTCGTGCGTTTTCAGCGAAGCCCGGCAGGCGCTCGTCGTGGTAACGGAAGTAACCCTGCATCAGTTCGGGCGTGTTGCCCATCAGCAAGAAGGAAATCGCACAGGGCAGGTTCCCGTTGGTCGTGATACTTCCGGACCAGGGCGAAAGGCTGTTGGCGGCCCACAGGCCTTGAAGATTTGGCGGATTAAGGCCCGTGCAGCAGATGATGTTGTAACGACCGGCGGCGAAGGCGCGCTCAATCATGGCGAGGGGCGTCGGATGGCTGCGAGCTTGCCGATTGAGGTTTTCGCTCGATTTGGCCCGGTCTTCCTCCGGGGCATCAAGGGAGAGGCTGACGCGACCCATCAGGTTTCCGTGGACCCGGACCTGGTCGTCCCGCAGCGCGGCGTAGCTGCTGCCGAGCGCCATCAATTCCGTTACCGCCACGGAGTGGGGAACCTCTCGGCCTGATTTTGGCAGGAGGCGAATCTGGACCAGAACGAGGATCTCCGTCGCTCCCTCAATGCGGACCTCGTGGCCGCTTTCCCGGCGAGTCCCACCCTGGGCGATAATCGCACCAATGACTTCGTAGCCGCGATGGGGGTTGAAACGGTTGGCGTTGGCAAACCGACGGCGGAACGAAAGGCATCCATCCTCGATGGCGGACGTTGTCTGGGAAACACCGGCTTCCACGAATTTCCGATCCGCTTCGTTAGCGGGTTCCGATGCGCTGAACGAAAAGGTGGCGGACTGCGGCCGGGATCCCCTCAGGCGGATGACCAAGACGCCGGCCGGGCGCGAGGCGAACACGGTCCTGCGAGAAACACCGTTTCCATCCGCGACCGTGACTGCCGCCTCCGCCGCCATGAAATCAACCGAACGTTGATAACGGGTGATGGTGGTCTTCGGCTGTGAGATGCGCAAGCTACAGGCCGCCAAAAACTGATCGCGCTGGTCGTCGTAGTTGTTCTTCGCGCGGAGCGTGGTGATCGCATCGGCCGCCTCCGTGAATTTCCCTTCTAAACAAAGTCTCCGCACGGAAGCCAAGCCCATATCCAGGTTCGGATAGTTCTCGTTTACCGTGTTGGGCATGTACAGCCCGGCATGGGTGAGATGCAGGACTTCGTCATGAGGCCGACCCATAACCAGGGCGCCAATCGTGCCGTTACCGGTCAGCAGGGCATGACTCCAGTCGTCAGCTGGTTGGTCGCTGACAAACCCCAGTTCAGGATGATCGAAATCGTGATGAGGAGTCATAAATGTGCTTTCCCTGAATGACGAATGCCGGACACGCTGCGCATGACGGAACGGGTCATGTCGACCTGGGTGACGCCATGGACTCTCATAGATCGATCCGGTGTTCGCCCGGGCCGAGTTCCAGGAGGCTTCCTCCCCACCGGACCTCGGCGGGCACCGGACACGCGATGGTGCCGACCAGACGGTTTTCATGGCGTTGCAGCTGGACCTTGATGGTGCCGTTGGGATGCGGCACCTCCCCATGGAACGTGGTCAGGCGGCTTGGGACGGGCGCGATTCGGACGCGTTGGAATCCGGGGGCGGCCGGTTGCACGCCAAGAAGGGCTGCCGTGGCATGATAGAGGGGATGGCTTCCCCAGGCGTGGCAATCACTGCGGGAGGGTTCCGGCTGCTCCGGCAGGGCGGTGAAGCCTCGGTCCGGCAGGGCGGCCCACCACCCGAGTCCGTCCAGGATGACATCCCCCAAACCAGCCTCGGCACAGGCGCTGAAGAGGTGATGGCGGAAATAGATGGTGGTCTGGGTCAGCGCGGGATCCGTCAGGGCGGTGTGCAGGGCGGCGGCCCGATCGGGCACCGGGAGGTCCCCACAGGCGTGGGCGAGCACCTGGATGTGTTGCGAGAAAAACCGTCCTGCTCGATCGTCCGCGAAGGCATTGCGTGCCGGTTGCCAGAAGACTTGGTGGGTGGCCGTGGCCAGCCCCGCGCCGTGACGGCGCCAACGGGCGGCCAATTCCGGCTCGTCGAGGGCTGCCTCAAGTCGTTCGGCTGCCGCCAAAGCCAGCAAGGTCTGGAACTGCATGGCGGCCCCGCCGACGGCGGCATCCGGCGGCTCGCCATCAGCCCAACCCGCGGCCCAGTCGAGGAAATTCCAGCCTTCGATGGCTCCGAGGGTGCCGTCTTCCAGCCGATGACGCAGGGCGCAATCCAGGATGCCTCGGATCACGGGCATCAGTTCCCGGACCAGATCGCGGTCGCCTCGCCACATCAGGTGGGCTTCGACCAGTGCCGGGAACCACAGGGCGTAGAGGGGAATGATCAGCAGGTTCCGGGTCGGTGCCCGGCCGGCGATCAGGCCATCCGGCAATTGCTGGGAAGCAAACTGACGCAGGGCCTTGCGGGCCAGGCTGGCATCACGTTGGAGGACGTAACTTCCCAAGTGGTCGATCACGGCATCGCCGAGATAGGCCATGCGCTCGTGGTACACCCCATCCGCGTACTGGTCCTGGGCGGTGACTTGCAGGGTGCGCTCACACAGGCGCAGAACCCGATCAATCGCAGCCCCGTCACCCTTTTCGGATTCCAACTTCAAGAACCCCTCCCGCTCCAAGGGGTGCCGGGTCTCGGTAAGGCGCAATCCTTGCAGGGTCAGGGGCTGATCCGCCGTTATTGTCTCGATCACCAAGTACCGGCCGCAGCGCCAGTACGGCGCCCGGAGGGTCCGGGGAACGCCGGCCGCCACAAACGTGTCGCCCAGACCGGCCGCGTAATGGCCGGGGCCCACGTGGTCCCGGTGGCCTTTGGTGAAATCATGCTTGAGGACGGGGGTCTCCCCAAGGGCCTCCATCCACGACAGGCGGCAGGTTCCCCCGTCACCGGCGATGGTCACCTCCGCCCAGCAGGCGGCGTAACTGCCGAGATCGAGGACCACCCGTTCAGCCCGTCCCACGGGGATGTGCAATGACGCGCCCTGAAGAAAGTCACGCCAACGGTCGGCCGCCTGCGGGTCGTGGGGGCCCAAGGGCACCGAAGGACCGAAGGGGGAGCCGGTGGTGACGACGAATGTCCCCACATGGCGCACCACGAGGGTGGTCCAGGGTTGTTCCCAGGCAGGGGGAAGCATCCCACATTCCACCAAGCGATCGGGGAATCCTTCAATCGGCCGACCCGCGTGGACCTTGGACAGGACCGGCGTTTTCAGCCAGGCGTCATCGGTCACTTGGTCGCTGCCGGGCATGGCATCCCAGGGGATGAGCCGGGCATCGAGTCGGCTGCCCGGGACCGTCCAATAGGCCAGGTCATCCTTCGCGAAGGTGATGCCGGTCAGGACTCGGTGCTGCCAGGGGGCCCGGCCCGTGGCCAGGGATTCGTTGGCGGGGCCATCCACCCCCAGGGCGAAGCCGTGGGTGATGCTGGCGGTCGCATAGTCGCCATCGGCCTGGGCCACGGTCCATACCAGGGCCTCAAGACGGTGGAGACCCGGGGTCAGACGGACTGGTACACGGTCGGCATACCAATGACGCGGGGTACCGATCTCTGGACCCCGGCGGTACAGCACGCCGTCGATCCATAATTCATACCGTTGATCGGCGGTTACCCAGACATCGGCGTCGACGGGGTCGGCCAGTTCGACGTCCAGACGGTAAGCGACCACCTGGGGTGGCACCCCGGGGGCGGCGATCCAGTCAAAGGGCCAGGTGGCCCGCCATAGCCACGGGGCGGTCCGGCGGTGGGCGGCGAAATAGTCAGGGTGGTGCATGGGGAACCTGGAAAGAATCACCGGGAGAGGGACAGGTGTACCGGTCCCAGGAGGCCGACGGGTTCCAGTTGGTGGAATTGCGAGAACCAATCCTGGACTTGATTGACCAGGGTGTTGGTGACCTCGATGACCAGGTGGTTGTCGCCGGGGAGGAGGAGGTCAGAGCAATCAAATACGTACGGCGGCGCGATTCGCGCTGGCAGCACGGTCCCGTTGATCGTTACCTCGGCGATCTCATAAACGGCTCCGAGATCCAGAAGAACCTGGCCCCCTGCGGCGGGAGCGATGAACGTCTGCTCATAGCGGATCGTGCCGCTGAAATCCGGGAGGAGATCCGGCGCATGGAGGTTAACCAGGGCCTCCAGGTGCCGCCACGGGGTGAAGCGTGGATGGTCGGCGGCGGTGGCGAGGGATACCGCCCAGGGCCCTGTGAGGGCGACCTTGGTGGCCTCGGGGGGGGTAACGTAGGTTGGTGGATGTCCTCCGAAAATCAGGACCTGGGCCTCTCCAGGCGCCAGGTCCACGGCAACCAGGGTTCCATGGACATCCGTGGAGGACCACCGGGACACCATCTGGTTGGCGAAGGCGTCATACCCATGAACCGGACCGGCGATGGGGGTGGACAAGGTGGTGTGAATGGCCTGGACCGGATCCTCATTAAAGAGCATCAGGACATCCTGGCCATCGGCGGTACGGTAGTGGTAGTGGCGCAGATGAGGTTGGGGATCACTGACCCCGATATCCCCATGGCCGCCCAAGCGCAGGTCCCTGGCGAGGTTGGCCAAGGTCGAGACTCGGCAGCGGGGATGGCTGGCCAGGGCCCGCAGCACCTCCCGGGCATCCACGTCCTCACTGGCGGCGATGGGCAGGCCGTCGACGAAGAAGGTGGCCAGTCCCGCCTGGAGTCGGGCCAGGATCCCCTGGAGGGCTACCATGGGCAGCCGCTCGGCGTAGGGCACCACCAGGCACGAAAAGGTCTCGCCATGGAGGTGGAGCTGGCCATCCATGACGTGGCCGTTGCCGCGAAGGGCATCAACGGGGATGACATCGGCATCAATCTGATGCTGCATCAGGGCCCGCAGGGGCTTTTGGAAGAACATGCATGGCCCGGACCATTCGGCCTCGGCGTGGTAAAGAACGGCGGCGGTGGCGATGTGTCGTCCGCCACTCAGCAGGTGGCACATCCGGTTCACGTAACCAGCCCACACGCCGAAATGGCGGTATTGGGGGTTCTGCCCGTGCACATAGAAATGGGGCGGACAGTCCGTATCGGGGAACGGCGCCATGGAGAAGGAATGGGGGACGAAGACGTTGACGCCCCGCACCAGCATATGGTTGGCGATCCAGGTCATCATCCGCAGGCCAGCGCTCCAGCCGTAGGCGCCGATCATTTCACACAGGGTGCGGCCCTTCTTACGGGGGTCGAGATGGCCCAGGGAAGAGGCCATTTTGGCCAAGCCAAAATGGAAGAACTCCCCATCCGCCTCGCCAGCAATCCAGGAGAAGGTACCTTCCCCGTGCCCGGGACGGATCTGCCATAGCACCACATCCAGCCCCGCCATGTCCTGACCGGCCAGGGCCCGGTGGTAGTGGGCCACGCCTCCTCCTAGGCGCGCATGGACATTGTTGTCTTCGATGACGTGACCGATGTATTCGACGCCATGTTCCCGGCACCAGGCACCGAGCTGCTCGCCAAAGGCACTGGAATAGAGGCGGGAAACCAGATCCATGAACGCGTAACGGATCGCCGACGTCTTGGGTCCGATATCACACCACAGGCCTGGTAGGTAGCGTTCCGCTGGCTCACCGAAGGTTTCGGAGAGTCGCTCCAGCATGCCCGGTCGCCAGGGCAGGACGCCTGCCTGATGACCGATGATCTCTTCGTAGGAACCGCTGTTGGCGATACTCGGTTCATCCGAGAAGAACCCGGCAAAAGTCCCGCCGAAGTCGGCCCCGTAGCGGGCATAGTGCGGTTCATAGACCGCATCGATGAGCACCCGGCACGCTTTGGGATCAATGGGGTTCAGGTAGTCGGGGAGGTTCCCGCCCCGCCGGGTCTGCACCAATACGAAGATCCGCCAATGCCCCGCCGGGACATCCCACCACAGGCGATTGCCGTTCACCAGGTGGGTCAGATCCAGCAAGGTGTCGTCAACGGCCTGGCCCTCGCCCCTTCGGGAGGCAATCACCGACACGAGGTGCTCATCGTTCCGCACCAAGCCGTGGTCCGGGCGCAAGCCATCCCGCAGGAGCACGGCCGCCCCCGGCTGGGGGCCGAGGAGATCGACATGCCGCTGGGCCAGCAGCCATTTCCGGAGATCCGGGTGCTGGTCGCGGATCCAGCCCCGGGCATAGCCGGTGGGGAAGTGCGCATCGTCGAGGACCCAGACCCGCATGCCCCGGCGGCGGGCTTCATCCATGATGATGTCCAGATCACGCCACCACAGGGGTCCGCAGAAATCCGGGTGGGGCCGGGACTCCAGGCAGACCCCTTTGATTCCCGCACCGTCGATGCGGGCCAGCTCCTCTCGAAGCACCGATTCCGGCTCCCCGCGCAGCCAAAGAAATGGGAGGAGATAGTTTGCGGAGCGGCCGGTGAGATTGTCGTCGAGGACCGAGGGCATGGCGTTTCCAGGAATCAGGGCGGGGTGATCGGCAACGATGGTTTGGCGGTTGCCAACCCGGCTGGTAGTGAGGATAGGATACCGCAGATTCTGAAGCCATGACCGCGCTGGCTGGCTCCTAGCCGAAGTGGCTGGGGGAGTGTGCTGAGCCCAGCGTGGATAGGCGTATGCCCAATCAGGTCATGGCGACGCGCGCTCCCATCGAGATCGTCCATCTGACGGGGTTCGTGCGAACTCTGCGGCGTTCAGGAAAGGACACCTCATGACCGAATCTCTGGTACGCTGGGGCATCTGCGGCTGCGGGAGCATTGCCCATCGCATGGCCCGGGCGTTGGCCCAGGTCCCAGGCCACCGGCTTGGGGCCGTTGCTGCCCGGGATCCCCATCGAGCTGCCGTCTTTGCGGCCGACCATGGCCACCCCCAGGTGAGGGAGACCTACCGGGAATTGCTGGCGGATCCCCTGATCGATGTCGTGTACATCGCCACCATCCACAATCACCATTATCCGTTGATCCTGCAGGCCCTCAACTCTGGGAAGGCGGTGGTGTGCGAGAAACCCCTGGTCATGACCGAAGCCCAGGCCCGCGCGGTGGTCGACCTGGCCCGGGCCAAAAACCTGCTCTTGATCGAGGCCCTGTGGGTGCGCTTTCAACCGGCGGTCCTCCAACTCCATGCGGCGATCGCAGCCGGGCGACTTGGTCGGCTCACCATGGTTCGTTCGGATTTCAGTATTGGTGGAGATCATAAGCTGCCTGATCGGAAACATGATCTGACCCGGGCCGGAGGTGCCTTGTTAGACCTGGGCATCTATCCCTTGGCCCTGGCTCAGGATTTTCTCGGGCCGATTGCCGAGATCGTCAGCCTGGGGGAGGTGGGCGGGACTGGCGTGGATGAAAACCTCGGTTTTGTCACCCGGCATGTCCACGGGGGCCTCGGCATTGGAACCGCCGGCCTGCGGGGTGTTGGTACCATCGCCATGGAAATCTACGGCAGTGAGGCCCTGGCGGTCTCTCCGTGCGCCTGTCCGCCCCGGGAAATCACCCTCCGCACGGGCTGGGGAAATCAGACCCTGGAGGTCCTACGGGATGACAGCGGGGTTGATGGGTTTGTGCACACGGTGCGGGAAACCGGCCGCTGCCTGGCGGAAGGTCGGATCGAAAGCCCCCGCATGACCCATGCCCAGTCCATTGAATTGGCGCACTTCCTGGAGGTGACCTGGAGAAAGACCGGTGTGGCGTATCCCGAGGTAGACCTCGCCCTGTGAAGAGACCTTCCCTGGTCGCCATGGCACCAGGGAAGGTAGCGAAGCGTCGTGGCCTTCGATTCATCCCAGGATCACCGCTGCGGGCTGTGGTAGTCAGCTGGCGCGGGTTTGAGTCCCTCCCAGCGGACCTTCCACGATCCGTCTTGAGGGAATCCCGGGGCATTGATGTTCGGGGCGCCATCCCACCCCGCGGCCATCAGGGCCACGGCGTAGAGCAAGCCGCCATTCCCGGG
This sequence comes from uncultured Planctomycetota bacterium, assembly GCA_903902515.1. Taxonomy (GTDB): domain Bacteria; phylum Planctomycetota; class UBA11346; order UBA11346; family UBA11346; genus CAIUVD01. The sequence continues at coordinate 34,346 of CAIUVD010000276.1, forward strand.
GAGGTACACGCACAGGCCATCGGTCTGCCAATTATGTCCGTTCGCCAGGTAGGTGTTCTTGGGTGAGGGCATCAGGAGCGCATCGATGGCGGTCGCGCCGTCACCTAAACGGGCGGCGCACATGGCCACCTCTGGGAAATCCCAGCCCCAGGTCGATGGCCAGTCCCATTCCTTCATGACCTTGGTCAGAGTCCGGCGCATGACCTGATGATCGACCATGGCGCCGTCCATCATGCCGAGGGGTCCCAGCATGTCAGGATGGCTCCAGTGAAATCCCTTTTCCCACGTTTTGGTATGGGTCTCGCCGGCGACGTACACCCCATCCCGTTGTGCGAGGGGGGGGATATTGGCCAACACATGATCCCAGGTCGGTTCACGTTCCAGGTGCAGGCGCTGCCGCCACCGTTGGGCGATTTCCAAGCCCAAATGCCAGTAGGCATTTTCGAAGTTGAGATTCTTGGTGGTTGCGGCCTCTTCGTAATAAATCTCGGCGGCATCGGTCGCGGGCGGGCCGATTTCGTAGATCCCACGCTGACCGTTCCAGGTCGCAAAGCCCGCCATGAATTTGGCCGTCTGATCAACGATCTCCTGATAGCGCACCAGCACCGCAGGGCTGGGATCCGCCCGGTAGCAGAGTTCCGCCAACACGATGGGGTGCGGTTGCTGCCAGAGGAGGAAGGCTTCGAGGTAGGTCGGTGAGGGCATCCCATCGGGTCCGACACATTTCGGCCAACGGACCCCCGGATAGCCCTGGTCCTCAGCGATTTTCCGGGCCACGGGCAGGATCCGTTGGAAAAAATCCATACTCGGGGCCATCAGGTCTTGGCGTTCCCACAGGGCCCAGTGGGCGACATGCCACCAGTACATTTCCAGATGGAATTTTCCGTGCCAGGTGTTGATCGTGAGGCCGCTTTCCTGCGTGGGATGGTCCCCGGCAGACTGGATCCGGGTGAGGTATTGGGAGAGGACGATCCGTCGCTCCAGTTCGAACCAGCGGGGATCTTGGCTGCCTGACAAATCGATGGCCCCGCCCTGGCTCCAGAAGGTGCTCCACAGGTCCCGGGTGGTGTCAAGACTCGCTTCGAAATCCGCCAGGACGGGCGGCGATGGCTTGGGGGAAAACGACGAAACGAAAACGATCCTGGTGGTCCCAGGGGTAGCCGACAGCACGAACCGGTGGCGGCCCTGGGCGCTCATCTGGCCCGGGGATTCCCACACGATGGTGTTCCAATACTGGTCGGCATCCAACGTGCGCTCAAGGTCAAGCCGTTGGCTGGTCTGGCTCAAAATTTTGGTTTGGTGGGCCTCTGGGTTGGTCCAGTCCGCACCGTTGCCGAGTTCCTCCGTAGACCCGTAGGGGAAGGAAAATGCCACCGTGAGCCGCCCATCGGCCACCAAGGGCGATTCGATCGACACCGTGAGTTGATCCCATTGCCCATTGCAGGTGGTGATGACCCGCACGGGTTGGCCATCGAACTGGAAGGAACTGGTCAAGATTCCCGTCCACAGGTCGAGGTCTTGGTGAATGGACTGTAAATCGACCATTGCCGCGGGCTCACCCTTTCCGTTCTTCAAGGTGAGGCCGATTTTCCCCAGGTGCAGACGGTGGGGATTCGAGCGAAGCCAGCGTGCTGCGGGCTTCTGTTCTGAAGGACTTTTCCCGGCTTCGTAGTAAAGGTGGCCGACCTGGCGGCCTTGGGATTCGTAGGGGGTATGGGGAAAACTCTCCCAGGTGAATCCGTCGGGATTGGGATGGGAATGCCATCCCCAGTCGGACATCGTCGATAAGGGCATGGCAAGGCGAGTCCGATCGCCGTGGTCATCTTCGAAAGTCTGGAGACCCGTGACGTCAGCCGTGAAACAGAAACGTCCATTCCCTACGGAAAGTGGTGACCCCACGTTGACCTCATGGTGCACGATGCGGTGTCGTGCGACGAGTGCGATCCGGTCGATGGGCGAGACGTCATGGGCTGATGGGATGTCCATGGACAATTCTTAAAAGGAGGGCTGTGAGGAACGCGAGTCCGAGGCCAGTTTAACGTTTCGATGCGAGATCCGCAGGCACGAGCCGCAGGACGCTCCACGAGCCCGGTGGGAGGCGCACGTGGACGCGGTTCTCGACCACCGTCGCGCCCACACCAATCTGGGGAACGTAGCGATCGGGATCGGCTTCCCGGTTGGTGACGGTCAGGTCGTCGGCATGGAGGAATTCCCACCCTTCGACGGCCAGGGGCCCGAAGCCCCGCAGGTCGATGTCGGTTTCTGAGAATTCCTTCAGATCGCGATGGAGGATGAAGATATTGACTCCCCCCGTGGCTGTCGCCACGGCCGCCGCATCCACCAGGGGGATGGCTTCGCCGGCTTCACAGGCGTAGGTCGAGCCCAGGATTTTCGTCTGGAGGGCGGTGCCGCGACCGTGGCGAGAGGTAAGAGCAAAAGGATGGAAGATGGTTTGCCGCCAGGCCGGGCCCCCGGTCCGGGTCATGATCGGCCCGATCACATTGACCAACTGGGCCAAGCAGGCGATCCGCACCCGGTCCGCGTGGTTGAGCAGGGAGATCAACATGCCGCCAACCACCAGGGCGTCCGCGGCATCATAGACATCCTCCAGCAAGGGCGGGGCGATCGTCCACGGTTTTTGCCGAGCGTCCTGATCCCGAGAGTGATACCAGATGTTCCACTCGTCGAAGCACAGGTCGATCCGGCGTTTTGATTTCCTTCGGGCTTGGACCGCATCGCAGGTGGCAACGACCTTCCGGATCTGATCCGCCATCAGGGCACTGCTGGCCAGGAAGGTCGGTACGTCGTTCTTGAAGTTATTGTAGTAGGTGTGCAGGGACACGTAATGCACGTGGTCATAGCATTCCTCCAGGACCTCCCGCTCCCAGGCGCCGAAGGTCGGCAGGTCGGCGCCTGAACTGCCGCAGGCGATGAACTGGTGATGCGCGAGCCCGCTGTTTTCAATGCCCCCCGATGGGATGGTCATCAATTTCGCCGCCTCCCGGGCGATGCGTCCATATTCGACGGCCGTCTTGGCTCCCTGCTGCCACCAGCCATCCACTTCATTGCCGAGGCACCACAGCGTGACCCCGTGGGGTTCGGGGTGGCCGTTGGCAACCCGTTGGTCCCCGAGGGTCGTCATGCCCGCCGGCTGGTTGCAGTATTCCGCGTAATCGCCGGCTTCTGCCGGACCACGGGTGCCGAGGTTCACCGCCAGCAGGGGTTGGACCTTTGCCGCCCGGCACCAATCGATGAACTCATCCGTGCCGAAGTGGTTGGTTTCGATGGAGGTCCAGGCGATCTCCCGCCGTCGTGGCCGCAATTCCCGGGGACCGGCCCCATCCTCCCACCGATAGCCGGAGACAAAATTGCCTCCGGGATAGCGGACCACGGTGACCCCGAGTTCCTGAACCAGGGCCAGGACGTCCTGGCGGAATCCGGAGGCATCCGCCGTCGGATGCCCGGGTTCATAGAGGCCGCCATAGATGCAACGGCCCAGATGCTCGGCGAAGGAGCCGAACAGTCGGGGGTCCACGGGTCCGACGGTGAAATCGCGGTCGATGATGATGCGGGTGGACGTCATGGGATGCTTGAAGTGGGAGGGCTAGGAAGGGACGAACCATGAAGGGGATCGACCGACCAAAGGCGATGACTGTTTGGGGGTGGGAACCGATCTTCGGGTGGGAAAGCGCTTCGTGGAGTATCACGGATACCTGGCGAACGGACAACCATCGAGACTTACCTCAACCGGGACACTTGTTACCTTTCCTTGGCATGCCCGTGCCGCATGCCCGGATGTTCCTGACGACACCCATGCCCCGGGACCGGGCGGTGGCCGTGGTCTCTTCGGTGGGGACGGCGCGCTGCACCCGCGAAGAAGCCCTGCCCCCGGTCCATCGGGATCGCTGGCACAGTTGGCAGTTCATGCTCACGGTCCGCGGTGAGGGTGAGGTCGTCGTCGATGGGCGTCGCCTGGCGATCCCCCGCCATGCCGCCGTTTTGCTGCCCCGGGACCGGCCCCACGAGTACTACCCCCTGGCGTCGTGCCCCCACTGGGAGTACCTCTGGATCGAGTGGGATGGAGAGCAGGTACCCGCCATCCTCGGCATGCTCGGCCTGGGGGATGCCTCGATCATACCAGGATGCGTCAGCCTGCTGCCCCAGATCGAGGAGATCCACGGCCTTCTTCTGGAGCGGGGTGACGAAGCCCTCCACGAGGCGGGTACCCTGTTTTTAAATGCTTTGGCCCGGGTCGCCAAAGTGGCACGCCAACATCCCGGTGCGGCCCCGACACCGGTCGATCGAATGGTGGCCTGGATGGCCCGGCATCTGGATGCCGAGGTGACCCTCGCGGATCTCGCGGCCATCGCGGGGGTGAGCTCCTGGCATTGCGTGCGCCTCTTCCGGGAAATCCACGGAGTTCCTCCCATCGCTTATCTTCGGCTCCTGCGCCTGCACCGGGCCCGGACCCTGCTCCAATCCAGTGATATGGGCGTGCGCCAGATCGCCCGGGCCGTTGGCTACGCCAAAGTCCAGCACTTTACCAGGATGTTTACCCATGCCGTGGGCATGTCGCCCCGGGCCTTCCGGGCTGGAAACGGCCATTTCCGGAGCCCGGATTCCGGCGAAACCAGGTAACGATCCCGCTGGTGCTCAGAACTTGACGACCGGCGCCACCCGGGCGGCCGTGTTCTCCAATTCCCACAGGGTTGCGGGCGTGAAGTTGCCGAAGCCGGCCACGATATTGCCGGGGACCTGTTCCCGTTCGGTATTGTAGACCATCACGGCGTCGTTGTAGGCCTGGCGGGCGAAGGCGATGCGGTTTTCCGTGCCGCTGAGTTCGTCCATCAGGGCCTTGATGGTGGTATCGGCCTTCAACTGGGGGTAGGCCTCTGTGACCATCATCAGGCGGCCAAGGGCCCCGGTCAGGGCACCCTCGGCCCCGAGCAGGCCCTGGAGGGCGGCGGTGTTCGACGGATCGCCGCCGACCCGGGACTGGGCTGTCACGGCGGCGCCCCGGGCGGCAATCACGGCTTCCAGGGTGCCGCGTTCGTGGGACAGGTAGGCCTTGGTGGTTTCCACCAGGTTGGGGATCAGGTCGTAGCGGCGGGTCAGCTGGACGTCGATCTGGCTGTAGGCGTTCTTGAAACGGTTGCGGAGGCTGACCAGGCGGTTGAACACCCCCACGGCCCACAGGACCAGGACGGCGACGAGGGCCAGCAGCACGGCAAGGATGATCCAGGCGGACATGGGGATACTCCAGGGCCCCTGCGGTAGCGGGCGGGACGGTCCTGTGCAAGGTGATGATGTTGGCCGCGTTGACAGGGGGGGCGATGGGCTAAAGTCCCCGGCTTGGAACACGTCATGGCCCAGGACGTCGCCGTCCTCATTCCAGCCCGGCGGGCTTCCACCCGCCTGCCCGAGAAACTTTTGCTTGCCGAACACGGCGAAGCCCTGATCGCCACCGCTGCCCGCCAGGCGGCTAAGGCCTTTGGCCCTGAGGCGGTGGTGGTGTGTGCCGATGACCAGGCCCTGATCGACGCCGTGGGCCCGACGGGCATGGCAGCCCGCCTGACCCGCCTCGACCACCAGAGCGGCACCGACCGCATCGCCGAGGTCGCGGCCGGGCTTTCGGCCTCCATCATCGTCAATGTCCAGGGCGACGAGCCAGAGATGGAGCCCGAGCACATCCGACTGGTGGCCAGTCTCTTACTGCGCCATCCCTGGGCCGGCATCGCCACCCTCGGGGTGCGTGGGGGCCGGGCCGAACAGGGCAATCCCAACAATGTGAAGGTGGTCCTTGGTCATGGCGATCGGGCCTTGTGGTTCACCCGGGCCCCCGCCGTGTGGGACCGGGATGGCGGCGAGCCGACGACCGGCTGCGTCCGTCACCTTGGCATCTATGCCTATCGCCGCGAGGTCCTCCTCGGCTATGCCGGGCTGCCCGCCAGCCGTCTCGAACAGACCGAGAAACTGGAACAGTTGCGAGCCTTGGAGGCCGGTATTGGCATGGCCTGCGGGCTCGTCGAACACGCCGTCCCCGGCATCGATGTTCGCCCAGATTACGACGCTTTTCTCTCCCGACTCCGCAAGTGAACGATCCCATGCCCACGCGCCAAGGCCCCACCCGTCATCTCATCATCACCGGCGGCGTCGTCAGCAGCCTCGGCAAGGGTATCGCCTGCGCCTCCATCGGCCGGCTGCTGATCAACATGGGCTACCGGGTGAAGATCCAGAAGCTGGATCCGTATCTCAATATCGACCCGGGGACCATGAACCCCTTCCAACACGGCGAGGTCTTCGTCACCGATGACGGTGCCGAGACGGATCTCGACCTGGGCCACTATGAGCGCTTCCTGGGCGTGCCCTGCACCAAGGGCAGCACCGTCACCAGCGGTCGTATTTACCAGTCGGTGATCAACAAGGAGCGGGCCGGCAAGTACAACGGCGGCACCGTCCAGGTGATCCCCCACGTCACGGACGAGATCAAGGGCACCATCCGTGGCATCACCGGCCCGGATGTCGATGTCGTCATCTCGGAAGTCGGCGGCACCGTCGGTGACATCGAGGGCCTGCCGTTCATGGAGGCCGTGCGCCAGCTGCGGCACGACGTGGGCCGCGACAACGTCGCCTTCCTCCACCTCGTCTACATTCCCTTCATCAAGGCCGCCGGCGAGATCAAGACCAAGCCGGCCCAGCACAGCGTGCAGAAGCTGCGCGAAATCGGCTTGGTGCCGGATTTCCTGCTGTGCCGCTCGGAAAAACCCCTGGCCAAGGGCGTGAAGGACAAGCTCGCCTTGTTCTGCAACGTCGACCTCGACAAGGTCATCGACCTCCCGGACGTTCCGACCAGCGTCTACGAGGTCCCCCAGGTCCTCATCAAGCAGAACATGGCGGAGGTCCTGTGCCGTCGTCTTGGTCTGCCCGTGAAGCCCTGCGATATGCACGCCTGGGACTTGATGGTCGGCCACATCAAGAAGCCCAAGGACACGGTGAAAATCGGCCTGATCGGCAAGTACATCGACCACCAGGATGCCTACAAGTCGGTGACCGAGAGTGTCGACCACGCAGCCTTCAGCCACCTGCTCAAGGCTGAGATCATTCGCATTGAGTCGGAGTCCCTGGAAAAGGACGAGCATTGGGTCGATAAACTCAAGGGTCTCGACGGCATCCTGGTTCCCGGCGGCTTCGGGAAGCGCGGTTTCGAGGGCAAGCTCAAGGCCATTCGCTACGCCCGCGAGAACCGCATTCCCTACCTTGGCCTGTGTCTGGGCATGCAGGCGGCCTGTATCGAGTTTGCGCGCGGCGTGCTGAATCTGGCCGAGGCCACCAGTGTCGAGATGAATGAGAAGACGCCCCACCCGATCATCGTCGCCATGGATTCCCAGAAGGACGTGATCGCCGCCGGCAATCTCGGCGGAACCATGCGCCTGGGCGCCTACCCCTGCACCCTGGTCAAGAAGGGCAGCAAGACCTCCAAGGTCTACGGCAATGTCGAGGTCGTCAGCGAGCGCCACCGCCACCGGTACGAATTCAACAATGCCTACCGCGCCCAGTTCGAGGCCGCCGGTCTGCAGTTCACGGGCCTCTACATTCCCGATCCCTCCCAGCCCGAGAAGAGCCTGGTCGAGATTGTGGAGTTGAAGGACCATCCGTACTTCCTGGCCACCCAGGCCCATCCCGAGTTCAAGTCGACGCCGGTGGCCCCCCATCCGTTGTTCCGGGGCTTCCTGGGGGCGGCCTATAAGCACAAGACCGGCGAGGCGGCTGCCGTCTCGGCGTGACGCAATCTGCAGGGGTCATCCGGGGGTGATCGTGGAATGTGCAGGGGATTCGGGACTAAACCCCCTGAAAACCCCGGCACGACCTGGGCTAGCATCCGTACGCAGCACCTCGCTGCATTCACCAACGGAATGCTTCCATGCCCTTCTTCTCACGCTGCCCGACGATTGCCTTTCCCCAGATCCCCCTGTTTCTTGGCCTGCTGACCCTGACTGCCGGCGCGGCCCTGGCGGTCGAGCAGGATGTGCGCCTGGTACCCCAGATCACCGCCGGTACGGCCGGCCTTGAACCTGGCCTCGCCCTGGAGTGGCGTGGCCTCGACCTGGCGCCGGTGATCATCCGCCCGGAAATCTTCGTCAGTGAAGACGGCCATCCCGGCGGCGGCGGCGCCATCCTCTATGATCTGACGTCAGTTGCGGGCCTGCCGAGCCGCCATGCCTTGGCCGTGGGACCCCGGGCGGTCTACCACCACTCGGATGAGTATGGTTGGGAAGTCGATGGCATGGTCACCTGGGGCTATTCCCTGACCAATGCCATCGACAAGCCGAGCCGCCATGTGATCGGCGTGCTGGGCGCTCTCGGCGTTGTCCATGACCTTGAGCACGACGAATCGGATGTCGGCGTCACGGGCGGCGTGTTCTACTCGTTCCGCCTCTAAAGAGTCCTACGGGCAGCAGCTCGGCTTTTCGGCGGTGGCATCGGTGGCACCGGCCCATTTCACGATCACGGGGGTCGTGACTTTGGTTCCATCGCCGAGGGTGACGTCCAAATCGATGGTGCTGCCCTCGGTGAGGGGGGCGGTCAGGTCCAGGAGCATCACGTGCAGGCCCCCCGGGGCGAGGACCACCTGGCCCTTGGCGGGGATGGTGATGCTCGGTTGGTGGACCATCCGTTTGACGCCGTCTGCCCCGGTTTCGGTGCGGTGCAGTTCGACCCGCCCGGCGCGGGACGAGGTTGCGCCGGTCACCTCCACCGGTTGATCACTTGGATTTTTTACGGTCATGAAAACCCCGGCCGCGCCCTGGCCGGGGGCCGTGGCGCGGGCGAAAGCCCCGCTGATTTCCACGGCGCTGACGATGGTGGCGAGGGCCAGCAGGAAGGCGGTTCGGATCATGGTTTTCCTAAGATGTCACGAAGGGTGGTGACGCTACGGGCGATGGTGTCGGTGCTGCCGATGGTGGCGGCCACCCGCCCTTGGCGGTCGAGGACGGTGATCGAGGAGGAGTGGTCCATCAGGTAGTGGGATCCCGCCCCAGGAACCTTGCGGGCGGTGACGCCGAAGGTTTTGAAGACGGCGGCCAGTTCCTCGGGGGTGCCCGTCAGGGCCCGGATCCGGGGGTGGAACAGGGGGGCATAGCCCTTCAGCAGTTCGGGGGTGTCGCGTTCCGGATCGACGGTGACGAACAGCGGCGTGGTGCGCTCGACGTCATCTCCCATGGCCCGCAGCACCCGGGCTACATAACCGAGTTCCGTCGGGCACACGTCCGGACAGAAGGTGTAGCCAAAATACAGCAGCACGACCTGGCCCCGCAGGCTGGTGTCGGTGACGAGGTTTCCCTCGGTATCCCGCAGCTGGAACGGGCGGGCGTCACCCTGGTCTGGCCGGGCGGTGGTGCCGGTGGGTGCGAAGGCCAGGGCCAAGCCCGCGAGGGCGAGGACCACCAGGCTGATGATCACGGGACGGAAGCTCATCGGGGGGATGTCCATGGGCGGGCTTCGGCTACCTGGGCGGGCGTCACCGGGCTTGCGGCATGGCCCCAGGAGGAGCGCAGCCAGGTCAGGAGGCTGGCGATTTCGGCATCGGTCAGGCGTTGGCCCAGACCGGGCATGGGCTGGGGCCAAGGCTTTCGGCTGATGGTTCCGTGCACCACCAATCGGGCCAGCGGGAGGGGGTCCCCAAGGACCATGGGCGAGCCCCGCACCGGCGGCGAAAGGCCCGGAATGCCCGCTCCATCAACCCCATGGCACCCTTGGCAGTTCACGTACAGGGCCCGGCCCTCTAGGGGTGGGTGAGCGGTCGCGAGGCTGGTATCCGTGACCCGGGGCAGGGACTGGGCTTGGCGGGCATAGGCGCCGATGGCCAGAAGGATCCCGACCGCCACCAACCACCAGACCAGACGCAAGGAAGGCATCGCCAAATGCTAGGCAATTCACGGAGAACAACAGGCCCGGCTTTAGCCGCCGATCAATCCCCGGGCGAATGCCGCAACCTCGCCGAGGGTCCGGGACAGGACCAAGCGCGGGCGGGGTTCCAGCCCCAGAAGGTGGGCGTTACGGCCCCCCACCACGAGGTTGGCCCCGTGGGCCGTCAGGTCGCTGAAATGTTTCCGCAAGGGCGCTTTGAGGGCGATGGCCGCCTCTTCGGTGGACACCGCCAGCCAGATCAGACGGGGATTGCGCTTGGTGACCTGGGACAGGAGCGCCTCCAAGGGGGTGTCGGGCCCGAGGTTGATGCTGTCGAAGCCGGCCTCCTGGAGGATCGTGGCGCAGCACAGGCTGGGGAGGATGTAGGGATCCTTGCTGGGCGCTCCACCGATGGCTACCGGGGCGGTGGGCCCGGGTTCCGCCATCATCAGGCGGATCGTCAGCACGGCCTGGAGGAGGGTGTCGGTCGCCATGTGCTCGGTGGCAATGCCGTCGGTGCCGTGGGACCACAGGGTGCCGATGCGTTCCAGGCTGGTGCGGATCGGACCATCGGCCAATTCGTGCATCCGCATGCCGTTGCTGAACGCTTGGACCACCAACGCCCGGGCCCGGGCCAGGTCCCCGTTCTTCAGCAGCTCGTGGAGGTGGTCGTCGAGGGTCCGGTCGCTGCTGGGGGCCGGGGCCATGCCGAGGGGCCGGGGATCCTTGATCGGATAGCCTTCGCGGCGCATGAAGCCGAGGGCTTCCTTGGCGGCGATCCGTCGGTGGCCGCCGGCGGTTCGCACGGCCTTCAGACGACCTTCATCAACCCATCGCTTGAGGGACGATTCACTGACGCCGATGACACGGGCCATGTCCTTGGGGGACAGGAACCGCTGCAGGGTGGCGGGGTGTTCGTCAGGGATAGGCCAGTTCATGGGATCGTTCATAACGTTCAAATCTCAGGAATCAAACGAGTCGCATATCCAGATATTTCGGTCAATAAACTGGACATGATCGATATGAACGATTAGATGCTGCCATGCTGATCCGTTCACTCCTCGCCCTTCCCGCCCTCATCGGCACCTTCCTCTCCTCGGGCTGCGCCGCCGATGGCACCCCGCCAGCCAAGTCCGTCCATGAGTTCGTCCTCACGGCCAATGACGGGAAGCCCTACCCCCTGGCCCAGCACGCCGGCAAGGTCCTGCTGATCGTCAATACCGCCAGCAAATGCGGGCTGACCAAGCAGTACGCGCCCCTGGAGCAGGTGTGGAAGCAGTACCAGGCCCGGGGCCTGGTGGTGATCGGCATCCCCTCTAACGACTTCCTGGGCCAGGAGCCGGGCACCAACGAGGAAATCGCCGCCTTTTGTTCGACGAAATTCGGCGTCACCTTCCCCTTGATGGCCAAGGTCGCTGTCAGCGGCGGCGACCAAGCGCCCCTCTATCGGTACCTGACTCAGCACAGTGCCAAGCCCGGCAAGATCACCTGGAATTTCAATAAGTTCCTGGTCGGTCCCGATGGCCAGGTCATCGACCGCTTCGATGCCCGCCAGGACCCCGGCGCTCCCGAGGTTACGGCCGTCATCGAGAAGGCTCTGGGAGCCCTCAAGTGAAGGTGGCGGTCGTCGGTTCGGGGATTGCGGGCCTGGCGTCCGCGTGGTTCTGCCAGCGCGCCGGTCATCAGGTCACGGTCTTCGAAGCCGATGACCGCTGGGGCGGCCACATCCATACCCATGCCGTGCCCCAGCGAGGCCGGACCCTGGCGGTGGATACGGGCTTCATCGTCTGTAATGACCGCACCTACCCGAACTTCCTGGCCCTGTGCCGCCACCTTGGGGCGGCCCTGCGGCCCACCACCATGTCCTTCAGCGTCCAGGACGAGGCCACCGGACTCGAGTGGGAAGGCTCGTCGATGAATGGGCTGTTCGCCCAGCGGCGCAACCTGTTGCGGCCGTCCTTCATCGGCATGACCCTCGACATCCTCAAGTTCAACAAGGCCGTGCCGCGCCTGCTGGAAGGCGCTGAGGGCGAGATCCCCCTCGGCCGCTGGTGCCGCGACCAAGGTCTCGGCCAATCTTTCATCGATCACTACCTCGTGCCCTTCGGTGGCGCCATCTGGTCGAGCCCGCCCCAGGTAATGCTGGAGTTTCCAGCCCGATTTTTTGCCCGTTTTGTCCATAACCACGGCATGGACACGGTCGGCGATCGGCCCCAGTGGTTCACGGTGGTCGGCGGCTCCCGGGCCTACGCCGAGGGCCTACGGGCGGCTCTGCCGGACCTGCGGATCAACGCCCCGGTGACCCGCGTCGGTCGGGTCGAGGGCGGTGTGGCGGTGGTCACCCCCCATGGCGAGGAACGCTTCGACGAGGTGGTGCTGGCCTGCCACGCCGACACCGCCCTGGGTGTGATTGCCGATGCCACGCCCGCCGAGCGGCAGATCCTGGGATCTTTCCCCTACCAGGAAAACACCGCCGTCCTGCACACCGATGTAGGCTTGATGCCCCGCAGCCGCCGGGCCTGGGCGGCGTGGAATGCCCACTGCCCCCGGGGTGCCCAGGAGCGGGTCGCCGTGACCTACGACATGACCTGTCTTCAGGGGCTGCCGGAGGACCAGGGTCGCTACTTCGTGACCCTCAACCACGCGGGCCGCATCGCGCCCGAGCGGATCATCCGTTCCCTGACCTATCACCACCCCCTGTTCACCACCGCCAGCCCCGGGGCTCAGGCTCGTCACGGGGAAATCAATGGCGTACGCGGCCTGCGCTTTGCCGGGGCCTACTGGCGTTTCGGCTTCCACGAGGACGGTCTGGTCTCGGCCATGCAGGCGGTGGCGGGTCTTGCCGATCCGGTGATTCCCGGGTCCGCCGCATGACTTTCCCTGGCGGTTCGTGGTTGGCGTCGGGCACGGTGCGGCACCGCCGTTTCGCGCCGATGGCCCATGCCTTCACCTATCGCACGGGCTGGCTACTGCTCGACCTCGACAGCTGCCGTGACCTTTTGGACCGGGGTTGGTGGTCCCGTTGGCGGGCTCCGGGTTTCCTGCGCTTCCATCGGGGCGATTTCCTGGCCGGTCATGCCAGTGTCGCCGAGGCGGCCCGGGACCGGCTGGCCGCCGTTTTAGGGGCTCGGCCGACCGGGGCTGTCCACCTTTTGACCAACTGCCGGATGGGGGGGCACGGCTTTAACCCGGTATCCTTTTATTTCTGCCAGCACGGGGATGGCCGGATGGCCGGATTGATTGCGGAGATCACCAACACCCCGTGGGGTGAACGCTTCGCCTACGTCCTCCCTTCGGGCCCGGGTGATGCCCAGGACTTCGCCTTTCCCAAGGCGTTCCATGTTTCTCCCTTCCACCCGATGGAGCAGGCCTATCGCTGGCGTTTCCGTTGGTCACCCCGGACCCTGGCCATCCATATGGAAAACCTCGTGGCGGGCGTGCCGGTGTTCGACGCGACCCTGACGCTGGCCCTGCGGCGGGCCGATCCGTCTCGGCTCTTTCGCCACATCCTGGCCTGGCCCTTGATGTCGATGCGGGTCCTGGCTGCGATTTACTTCCAGGCCCTGCGCCTGTGGCTCAAACGCGTGCCCTTTCATCCCAACCCCACCACGAGCGCCCCATGCTGACCCTCGTCTCCGCCGCCGCGCCGGTTACTGGCACCTGCTGGAGCCTTTCCCTGTACCGTTCCCTGGTGCTTGGGCGGCTCAAAAAACTCGCCCTTCCCCTGGAAATGCGTGAGGGCGGCCAGGTGGTGCTGGCTTCCGTGGGCGAACCCCGGGCCCGGGTAGAGGTCCTGGATCCTCGGATGTGGCGGGCGGTGGCTCTCGATGGCAGTGATGGCTCTGGCGACGCCTACGGCGAGGGCTGGTGGACCGCCGACAGCCTCACGGAGGTGGTCCGGCTGTTCGCCCGCTCCCGCCGGGAACTCCAGAAACTCGACGGTGGCCTCGGTCGGCTCCTCCAGCCCCTCCACCGGTTGCGCCACGCCCTGCGCCGTAACTCCAAAGACGGAGCCCGGGCGAATATCCACGCCCACTACGACCTCGGGAATGCCTTCTTCCAGCCCTGGCTGGACCCGAGCATGACCTACTCGTCGGCGATTTTCGCCCACCCCCAGGAGGACCTCCTGACGGCCCAGCACCGTAAACTCGATCGCCTGTTCGATCTCCTGGACCTGCAGCCCGGGGAACACCTGGTGGAAATCGGCACCGGCTGGGGCGAACTGGCGATCCGCGCCGCCCAGACCCGGGGCGTCAAGGTCACCACCATCACCATCAGCACCGAGCAGCACGCCCACGCCTGTGCCCGGGTCAAGGCCCTTGGCCTTACGGAGCGGGTCCAGGTGCTGCTGTGCGACTACCGCGACCTCCAGGGCCAGTTCGATAAGTTGGTCTCGGTCGAGATGGTCGAGGCTGTCGGCCACCAGTACCACGGCGTCTACCTCGATACCATTGGCCGCCTGCTCAAGCCCACGGGGGCGGCGGCGATTCAGGCCATCACCATCCCGGCCCAGGATTTCGCGGCAGCCCGTGACGCCGCCGATTTCATCAAGCGCCACATCTTCCCGGGGTCCTGCATTCCCTCGATCGCGGCCCTGGTCGAGGCCGCGCGCACCACCAGTGACTTAGAGTTGGTGGAGTCGCGGGATTTCGGCCCCCACTACACCCAGACCCTGGAACGCTGGCGTTCCGCCTTTCTGGCCGCCGCCAGCGACCTGGAGGCCCAGGGCTACGATGCCCGTTTCCGCCGCCTGTGGGAGTTCTACCTCTCCTACTGCGCTGGGGGATTCGCCGAGCGGGCCATCGGCCTGTCCCACCTTTTGTTCGCCAAGCCCGGCTGGCGGGCCCGGGGGCACGATGCCCTGGTGGATCACCTTCGTGCAACGGCGTGATCTTTTCTACGCCATCGCCTGGCAGGGCGTGTGGTTTGCGAGTGTCGGCGGTGCCGGGGCTGGTCTGCCCTGGCTCGGGCCGGCGGCGGCCCTGCCGGTGTTGCTGCTTGGCGCCTGGGGGCGGTGGTGCCCGGCCCGGCGGCTCGGCCTCGCGGCCCTCGGCTGCGGCCTGGTCATTGATGGCGGCCTGAACATGGCCGGTCTGGTCCAGTTTTCCCATGGATACTCCCTCCTGCCGCCGCCGTGGATGCTGTTGCTGTGGCCCCTGTTCGCCCTGGCCCTCCTGGGCCCCCTGGCGTGGATCCGCTCCCGCCCGTGGCTGCCAGCGGTCCTTGGGGCCCTGGCGGCTCCCGGGGCCTATGTGGGGGGCCAAGCCCTGGGGGCCCTGACCATGCCCCAGGGGACCGTGCCCGTCGTTCTCGTGGTGGCCGTCGGCTATGCCGCCGCCACCCACCTGCTCACCCGGATCCGTCCATGATCATGCAACTCCTCATCGCCGCCGCAGGCCTGTTCTTGGCCCTGGGGGTCCTGTGGGCGGTGCAGTGCCGGACCAAGAATGCCACGGCGGTCGACGCCGCCTGGGCCCTCGGCATCGCCACTGCTGCCCTCTACTATGCGGCCTCCGGTCCCGGCGATCCCCGGGGCTGGTTGGCGGGTCTCCTGGCCGGGGCCTGGGGCCTGCGCCTCGGCCTCCACCTGCTGATCGACCGCGTCCTGACCCACCAGGGTGAGGACAGCCGTTACGCCGCCATGCGTGCCCACTACGGCGCGGGGGCCAATGCCCACTTCGCGTGGTTCTTCGCCGCCCAGGCGATGGCCGCCCTGGTTTTCAGCCTCCCCACCTTGGCCCTGGTCCACGACCCTCGGCCCCTCGGCCTCCTGGATGGATTTGCCGTCGCCTGGTGGGCCGTGACCCTGGCGATGGTCAGCGTGGCTGACCGCCAACTGGCCCGCTTCCGCGCCGATCCGGCGACCAAGGGCACCACCTGCCAGGTCGGCCTGTGGCGCTATAGCCGCCACCCCAACTACTTTTTTGAGTGGCTGCACTGGTTCTCCTATGTACTGCTCGGCCTTGGCGGTCCCTGGCAGTGGTGGCTACTGCTGGCCCCGGCGGTGCTGTTGATGCTCCTCCTGTTCGTCACCGGCATTCCCTATGCCGAAGCCCGGTCCCTCGCCTCTCGCGCTGATTACGCGGAGTATCGGCGGCGGACGTCGGCGTTTATTCCGTGGAAACCACGGGGAGAGGGGAGAGGGGAGAGGGGAGAGGGGGTGGGCACCCTCTCGTCCGCCACTTCTACGTCGGTTCAGGACCGAGCCCCACCCGCACTTTAGACAATCCTCCTCTCCCCTCTCCCCTCTCGCCTCTCCTAGGTTTGTATGTCCCTCGCCATCGCCCTTGCGGAACGGTCCGTCGTTCCGGATTCCCTAATCCGTGTCGGCATTCGCCGTCTGCTGGCCGAGCGCCTGCGGGACGAAGCCAGTCCCGCCGGGGCGGTTCGCCGCCTGGCCTTTGAAGCCTCCCTCGGTGAAGCGCCGATTGCGGTCCACCAGCAGGCGGCCAACGACCAGCACTACGAAGTGCCGCCGGCCTTTTTCGGCGCCTACCTCGGACCCCACCGCAAGTACTCATCGGCGTGGTTCGATGAGGGGGTCACGGATCTGGGGACGGCGGAGGCGGCCATGCTCGCCCGGTCCTGCGCCCACGCCGGGCTGGAGGACGGGCAGGACATTCTCGAAATCGGCTGCGGCTGGGGCAGCCTCAGCCTGTGGATGGCGGAACGTTATCCCAACAGCCGGATCATCGCCGTCAGCAACAGCGCGCCCCAGCGCGGCTACATCCAGGGCGTAGCGGCCGAGCGCGGTCTGACCAATCTGGAGGTCCGGACCTGCGATATCACGGTGTTCGAGCCGGGTCGGACGTTTGACCGAGTGGTGTCCATCGAGTGCTTCGAGCACCTGCGGAATTATCGGGAACTGTTCCGTCGCATCAGCACCTGGCTGAAGCCCGAGGGCCGCCTGTGGTTCCACATCTTCGTCCACAAGACCTTCACCTATCCCTTCGAGGACCGGGATCAGAGCGACTGGATGGCACGGCATTTCTTTACCGGTGGCCAGATGCCGTCGTTTGATGTGGTGCACCGCTTTGACGAGCACCTCGTGGTCGAGGACGCCGTGGCGGTCAATGGCCACCACTACGCCAAGACCGCCCGGGCGTGGCTGAACAACCTTGACGCCCGTCGCGATCAGGCCCTGGCCGCCCTGGCGGACCATCCGAATCCTGCCCGCCAACTGCAACGCTGGCGGATTTTCACCATGGCCTGCGAGGAGTTGTGGGGCTGGGGCGACGGCACGGAGTGGTTGGTCGGACACTACCGGATGCGCAAAGCCTAATCACAGCTTGGCGTTGGGGGACCAATGCCAGGTCGCCCCGTCACGGAGGTTCCCGGCCGTGACCCTGATCTCGTTATCACCGACGCGCAGGGGTACCGCCTTCCACCGGACCGTATGGAACGTGTCGGGTTTCTCGGTGCCGATGACGACGCCATTCACCGTCAGCGTCACGGAAGCTTCGGTGGTATAGGCCTTCACCTGGACCAACGCGGCCTCGCGGACGGTGAAGCGCTTGCTGGTCAGGTGGAGCATGGGCTCCGGATTCCAGTTGGCCTTGTAGAAGAAGAAGGCGTCCTTCCTGACCCGGCGGTCGTAGGTCATTAAGCCCTTGTCATTGAGGCCCGTGAAACCGCCCTCGTTGCGATTCTTCACCGTAAAATCAAACATATTCCAGATGAAGGTGCCCCAGATGTCCGGGTTGTTGTGCATCGAGGCCCATTGGCCCTCATGGACCCAGGCTTGGTACTCCTCGGGGTGGAACACCTGCACGGTGGACTCCGGCTGCAGGGTTTCGTCCTCCTGATGATGGCCGCTATTGCCACCCGCTCCATATTCTGAAACCCCAATGGAATGTCCGATTTCCTCGGCACTTTCCCGCGCCCAGACCGCCATGCTCGGACCCTTTTTGTCGTACCATCCGCAGTACATGTTCCAGCAGTTCCAGTCGGGCACCTGGTGCATGGAGTTGGCCGGCATGCACGTGGCCCCAACAATTAAACGCGTGGAATCGAGGGCCTCGACCACGGCCTTCAGGTGCTTCAGCAGCACGGCATTGCGAGGGTAATCCGCTTGCAGTTCATTGTAGATGCCCCACCAGGCGACGGAGGGATGGTGGTGGAGTTGTTTTACCATTTCCCGGAGCTGCTGTTCGGAATTCGCCGTAAAGGCTGGGCTGTCTGTTGAGGCGTTTACGAGGGGTACTTCGTCCCACACCAGGAATCCCTGCTGGTCACACGCGTCATGGAAGGACGTGCTTTGGGGATAATGGGCGAGGCGGATCGCGGTGGCGCCGATGTCGGTTATGAGCGCCAAGTCGTGCTGTTCGTCCTCGATCGTCATGGCCCAGCCCTTGCCCTGCAGGTCTTGGTGCCGGTTGACGCCGTAAATCGGGTACGGCTGCCCGTTGAGGAGGAATCCGTCCTGCGCGGTGATCTGGACCGTCCGGATACCGAAGGTGGTCCGGACGCGGTCGAGCACCATGGTGCCCTGGCGCAGGGTGACGCGGGCCTGGTACCGGTACGGGTTCTGCCGACCGTGCCAACGGTGGGGCGAGGGCACGGTCAAGGTCGTGCAATGGTCGTTCCCCTCGGTCATCGGCGAGGACATGGCCGCTACGACGAGGTTCTCCTGGGCGTCCAGGATCTCGGTGTGGACTTCCACGGGGGTATCAGGGGAAACCCCGGACAACATAGTACGGATCGTCAGCCGAGCGTGGCTCTCGGTCACCTCATCCTGGAACACATACACGCCGAAGGAGCCGTCATCTAGGGGTGAAATACAGGCGGGCCCCGTGACCACGAGGTGGACAGGACGGTAAATGCCGCCCTGAATGTTGAAATCACAGCTCAGGGGCGGGATATCCGCATTGGGCGCGTTGGAAACCTGGACCCGCAGGTCGTTGTTCCTGGTCAGATCCAGGTGGGGGGTCAGCTCATAGCAAAAGGCGGTAAATCCCCCGCGATGCTCTCCCAATTCCACTCCATTCAAAAGCACCCGGGCGACCAGGGATGCGGCTTCAAAACGCAGGAACACCCGACGTCCACGCCAGCTTGGCTCGGGCGTCAGGGTGCGTGCGTACCATCCGATGCCCATGTAGGGCGTTGGCGACGGACTGTCCTTCCCGGTTGAAGGCAGGGGAAGGATGTCGAGGTTGTTCCATGTGTGGGGGAGGTTGACGATGCTCCACGACGAGGTGTCCGCCGTGATCTCCTGCTCCTCCGCGATGAAACGCCAATCATCGGTCAGGGAGTGCTGCGAGCGCCCTTCAATGGCCAGGGGCTCGCGAGGGGCCACGCGAGCGACAGGAAAACGTACGGAATTTGGCATGGGGGGATCTCAGGAAAAGCGTGGGAATCGCAATAAACCAAACTGAGAAGTGCGCCAACGATGCCAGGGGTGATAAGCCGCAATGACAGTCAAATTTCCGCAAAGCGCTCAGGGGATGAGGTCTTTACGTACCTCCCGGTGGTGCTTCGTGATGGTGGAGTCGCAACGTGGTACAGGGAAGGAGCCGATTGCTTCCCGGTACCGAATTCAGCGCTCGCCAGCGTAATATCTTCGCAGCAAAACCGCCGCCGCCGCTGCATCCCGGCGACCTGGCTTGGGCGGCCATTCGTCCCGCTCTTTCAGCAGTTCGTCCGCGTCGGACGAGGAGTAGCGTTCGTCGACTTCGACGATCGGGATGGTCAGGTGCTTATGGAGTTCGCGAACGAAGTTCTCGACCCATTTCACGTTAGCCCCGCGGTCGCCGTTGGCATGCAGGGGGAGGCCGATTAACAGCCCCTCGGCCCCATGCTGACGGGCCACCTGGCCAACCACGGCGGCGGCCTGGGCGTCATTCTCGCGACGGATGAAGCCGATCAGGGTCAGGCTGATGCCCAGGGGATCGCCGGTGGCCAGGCCGATGCGGACTCGCCCGTAGTCCACGGACAGCAGTTTTTTTCCGGCCAGGTCAGTCATCCATCCCGCCAATGTCGATGCCAAGGGGGCCGAGGACTTCCTGTTGGAGTTCCCACATGGCCGCCCGGTCGTCGGGGTGGTGGTCGTCGTGGCCCAGCAGGTGGAAGACCCCATGAACGATGTAGAGGATCAGTTCATCCCCGACCGGCCGACCACGGGTGGCGGCCACCCGGTGGGCGACGCCGACCCCGACCGCTAGGTCGCCATGGTGGACAAGGCCATCGTCCGGGTGGGTGCTGCCATCGGGGAAGGTCATGACATCCGTGGGCGTCGGATCGTCGAAATGCTGACCGTGGAGGTCCGCTGAAGCGGCGTCATCCACCAGCAACACCGTCAGGCTACCGCCTGCCAAGCCGTCCGTCTCCAGGGCCGCATCCACGGCCCCTTGGACCCGGGCCTGGTCCAGCAGCGGGAGGCCGTCGGCCTCGTCGATCCAATCGATGCGGCAGCGGGTCATGCGTATTCGCGGTACTGGTGGTCCGGATTCTGGCGGAAGCAGTAGGCGCGGTCCCAATCGCTGGGGAACAACACCACCGCCCGGCCCCGGGTGTCCTTGGCGAGGTAGGATCCGGGGGTCGGTTGGAAGGTCAGGGCGTCGCCGATCAGCCAGCCGGAGCAGCGGTAGGGCAGGCCATCGAGGCGGACCTCGCAGCCGTACTCATCTTTCATGCGCCAGGCCAAGACTTCGAACTGCAATTGGCCGACGGCGGCGATGAAGGGGTCAGCCCCTGGATTGTCGAAGGAGCGCAGGACCTGGACGGCCCCTTCATTGGCCAGGCTGGCCATACCCTTGTCGAAGGCCTTGCGCTTGGTCAGGTCGGCGGGGCTGACCTTGGCGAAGCATTCCGGCGGGAAGGCCGGCAGGGGCCGGTGCTCGAAGGACTCCCGCTGGCTGATGGACTTGTCGATGATGGTGTCGCCGATGGCGAACCCGGCATTGATCAGACCGACCACATCGCCGGGATAGGCGACATCCAGGGTCGTGCGATCCCGGGCCACCAGGGTCGCCGGGCGCGACAGGCGCATCTCGCGCACCAGTTCGCCCCGGTGCAGGTGCTTGACTACCTGATCGCGCTCGAAGCGACCCGAGCAGATGCGGATGAAGGCCAAGCTGTCGCGGTGCTTGGGATCCATGTTGGCCTGGATCTTGAAGACGTAGGCGCTGAAGGGCGCGGTCACGGGATCCAGGGGTCGGCTCTCCGCCTCATCGAGGGAGCCGAGGGGCAGAACCGGCCGGGGCCCGGGGGCGGCGGCCAGTTCGACGAAGGCGTCGTAGAACGGTTCGATGCCGAAGTTGGTCAGGGCCGAGCCGAAGAACACCGGCGTCACCTTGCCCTCCTGGAAGGCCTCGATGCTGAACGGATTGCCGGCGATCTCCAGCATGTCGAGGTCGTCCCCGAGTTTGCTGCGCTGATCGGGGGCCAGGGGCGCGTCATCGAGGGGCACCGAGGTCATAGAGGCCCGCTGGCTGCCACCGACAGCGGTCTTCTCAAACAGGTGGACCTGGCGCGAGCGGCGGTCGGCGACGCCGACGAACTCCTTGCCGCTGCCGATCGGCCAGTTCATGGCGCAGGCCTGGATGCCCAGGACTTCTTCGACTTCGGTCATCAGTTCGAGGGGATCCCGACCGGGCAGGTCAAGCTTGTTGATGAAGGTCAGGACCGGAATGCCGCGCAGTTTGCAGACGGCGAACAGCTTGCGGGTCTGGGTTTCGACGCCCTTAGCGGCGTCCAGCACCATGATGGCGCTGTCGGCGGCCGTCAGGGTGCGGTAGGTGTCCTCCGAGAAGTCCTGGTGGCCCGGGGTGTCGAGGATGTTGATGGTGTACCCCTTGTAGGGGAACTGCATGGCCGACGAGGTAATGGAGATGCCGCGCTCCTGCTCCATCTGCATCCAGTCGGAGGTCGCCAACTTCCGACCCTTGCGGCCCTTCACCATGCCGGCGGTGCGGATCAGGCCAGAATACAGCAGCAGCTTTTCCGTGAGGGTGGTCTTGCCGGCGTCGGGATGGCTGATGATGGCAAAGGTGCGGCGGGCCGAAGTCTCGCGGGTGATCTCGGCAATAAGGGCGTCGTCAGGCATGGCGGGACAAGGTGGGCGGGTTCCGGGGAGGGCAAGGCGGGGCGGGGGCGCCTGGCGGCGCTGTCCGGGGTCCGGGGTCCGGGGTCCGGGGTCAAAGACAGAATCGGTGACGTGCTCCCAACGCCTGGGCTATTCCCAGGCCCGAGACTTCGCGGGACCCCGGACCCCGGACATTTAAAAGGCCCGCACCTCCGGCAAATGCCGCCATTTTCCATCCAAATCCAGGCCGTAGCCGACGACGAAGCGGTCGGCGATGGTGAAGCCCGTAAGGTCGGCGGTGGCCAAGCCGCCAGGGGCACGACGAGTGGGTTTATCGAGGCAGACGCAGGTTCGGACCCGGGCGGCTCCGGCGGCGCGGCAGGCGGCGGTGGCGGCGGCCAGGGTCAGGCCGGTGTCGAGGATGTCGTCGATCACCCATACGTCGGCCCCGGCCATGGAGGGGGGGTGTTCTAGGTCGACGGTGCCCGTACTGACTGTGCCTCGGTAACTGCTGGCCCGGCGGAACACCAGGGTCAGGTCCGGGTCCGGGATCGCCCGGGCCAGGTCGGCGGCGAAGATGAACGCACCGTCCAACAGGGCGAGCAGAATCAGGGGTTCTGGGCCCCGGGCGGCGCTCAGGGCGGCTCCCAGTTCCTGGACGCGGGCCGAGAGAGTGGGGGCAGGGATGAGAACGTCCGGAGGCATGATGACGCAGCATGTTGTGACGATCCGACACCGGAACGGATTTTCCTTATTCCGGCATTCCCTTTCCCTATCCCTCCCTACCGTCCTCGCCCCGTGAAACGTCTCGTCGCCTCGCTTCTGCTGGTCGGTGCCCTTGGTGCCGTGGAACCCGTCCTCCAAGTGACGGATGTGGTCATCGAAGGGGCCGCCCACGTCCATCCAGACCGGGTGCGGTTCATCGTCGATGCCCGGCCGGGGCGCAGTTATACCCTCGGTCAGTTGCAGCAGTCGGTGGCCGATGACGTCAAAGCCATCGAGAAAATGGGGCCGTTCACGGGCGTTCGCAGCGAGTTGAAGTACGGTGACGACGGCAAGTCCGTGACCGTCATCTACCGCTTTAAGGAACTGCCCTACATCGGCGAGGTCCGGTTCGAAACCTGGAAGCGGATTGTCCGCCGGGGCTACGAGGTTCGGCCCGCCGACGAGACGACCCCGGGGGCCCTGTACGACGCCCTCGGCTACTTCGATAAGGATAAGTTGCAGAAGGTGGTGGAAACCAAGCCGGGTTCCTACCTCAATCCGATCCTGGTCGAAAGCGACCGCCGCGCCCTCCTGCGGAAGCTGTTGGATGACGGCCACCGCTTCGCCCGGGTCGAGATGGAGACCGAGGACAAGGACGGCACCACCTCCATTATCTTCCGCATCGACATCGGCCAGAACGTCGAGGTTGGCAAGGTCATCATCGAGAATCTGCCCGCCGGCATCAGCATGCGGGCCTTCGAGCCGGGCCCCTATAACCCGGCGGGTCTGTTCAATGCTGTTGGCCGTCCCTATCAGGCGGACCTCGTGCAGTTGGACGAGGGCACCATCATCCGTGTCCTCCAGGATCTTGGCTGGCTGGATGCCCGGCTGGTGGCCACTCGGCGGGAGATCACCGACTACGTCCGGCCCAACGAGGATCGTCGCCGCCATGGCCCAGATCTGGCCCCGGATGCCATCACCAATGACCGGGTGGTGCTGATCTACACCATCGAGCCCGGGGTCCGCTACAAGCTCGGCAAGGTTAGTTTCGTCGGGAATACAGTGGCCACCGGCGAGGAACTGTTGGAGGCCTTCGCCATGGCCGAGGGATCGTGGTTTCGGCGTCTGGACCT
This sequence comes from uncultured Planctomycetota bacterium, assembly GCA_903902515.1. GTDB lineage: Bacteria > Planctomycetota > UBA11346 > UBA11346 > UBA11346 > CAIUVD01. Next base: position 58,112 of record CAIUVD010000276.1, read on the forward strand.
GGAGGGTGACTCCCGCGAGGACCGGCGGGGCCGGGACCGCTACAAGGCTCTGGGGGCTATCGAACGTTCTCGCCGGGTGATCAGCAACACCGGCCGGGCCCGCTGCCGCTTCCAGCCCGATCGCCGCCTCGATACCGTCAACCACATCGTCGATCTGGTCATCCACGTCGAGGAAGGCGGCATCTACCACATCGGCCGCCTGGACATCCATGGCAACCGGGTGACCCGTGATGCCATCGTCCGCCGGGCCATGTCCCTCAACCCGGGCGACCTGTGGAATGACGACGAACTGGATGACAGCCGCCGCCAGATCGAGCGTACGGGCATTTTCGCCGACCGGTCCCGCCCGCCCCGGCCCCTGCGCTTGGATCCCCAGTTCCCCGAGGACCAGCCGGGCATCGTGGAGCTGAAGGTCGAGGTCGACGAGCAGCCTTCGGGCAGCCTGCGCTTCGAAGTGGGGTACAGCAGTTCCTCGGGCCTGTTCGGTCAGTTGGAGTACACCGAGCACAACCTGGACATGCTGGCGATCCTGTCCGGCGAGGCTTTCCGGGGCGGCAACCAGGACCTGTCCTTCTCGATTTACGCCAGCCAGAACCGCAAGTCCCTGTCCTCGACCTGGACCAATCCTCACGTCTTTGACGGTCCCTACGCGACCTCCGTCACCGGCTACCGTTCCGATGCGGACCCCTATGAATGGCGGGAAATTCGCCTCGGTGGCTCGGTCAGCGTGTCGCGGAACTTCCTGCGTAACGACCTGGCGATTGGCACGACCTATGGCTACACCGACCTTGAGGTGTCCGATGCCAGTGCCAACGCGGCGGACAACGTGGTCGAGAAGCACTTCTTCTGGAACTCCCTGGGTCTGTTCCAGAGCTACGACCGGCTCGATAATCGCCTCCTGCCGACCAGTGGCTTCCTGGTCCGGGCCAACCAGACCGCCAACGGCCAGCCCCTCCCAGGGACGATCCCGTGGCTGGAATATACGGAATCCGCTGACGGCTATCTGCCGATGCACGAAACCGATGACGGCGGGGTGACCTTCCTGCGCTTGAGCGGCCGCTTCAAGACCGCCGTGCCGTTGTCCGATGAGGACGTGCCGTTTTTTGCCCGCTACCGGGGCGGTGGCCCGGCGCCACGCCATCGCGGCTTCGAGCCAGGCCGCCTGTCGCCCACCGAAACCAATCGCAACGGGTACAATTCCCGTCTGGGCGGCGTCCGCGACTTCCTGGCCACTGCCGAGATGTCGTTCCCGGTGATGGGCACCAACGATGGCATCCGGGTCGTCAACTTCATCGACTACGGCAATGTTTACGCGGAAAACGAGGATTTTACCTTCGGCAGCATGCGGGCGGCGGCCGGTTTCGGCGTCCGCTTCCCGATTCAGTTGCCGGTCAGCATCGACTTCGCGTGGCTGCTGGGTGACCGCAAACCCAACGAAGCCGGCAGCCAGATCCACTTCGGCCTCGGCATGACGTCCTTCTGATGCGCGGCCTGCTTCTGCTCCCCGTGCTGGTTTTCGCCCTTTGCGCCTGCAATGAGGCTCGGGTGCCCCCGACGGCGCGGGCCCAGGCCCTGCGCGACCGGGAGCCCCGGGAGGTCAAGGTCGTCCGGGTGTGGAATCAGGTGGGCGAACGCCTTGAGCAGGGCGCCGACCCACACATTAGCCATTATATTGAAGTTGATGTCCTGGCCGGCCCTGGAGCCGGGAAGCCCCTGACGCTGCCCTATGACCAATGGAATACCGGGCGGCCGGCGCCCGAGGTCGGCGAACGGATGATGATGGCGCCCGCCGATTGGGTTGAACGGGACGCCCGGACTCCAGGTCGGCCCTACGGTCACTGACGGTGTCGTTTGCGCGATGGCCCGGGTCCGATGGACCCGGCGGGAAACCATGGGGCTTGACACTATCTGTTTTAACAGGTATTTATAGTCCATGAGCGATGGCCTCCTCCGCGATCTCAAGCAGACCAAGCCGTTCGCCCATGAGCGGATCGCCGTGCTGCTGAGTTTGCTGCGGACCGGCGATTTGATGTCCCGCCCGTTGGAGGAGTTGCTTCGTCCGGCGGAACTCTCCCACACCACCTATAATGTGCTGCGTATCCTGCGGGGAGCTGGGGCCACCGGGCTCCCCTGCCGCGAAATCGGGGCTCGTCTGGTGACCCGCGAGCCGGATGTCACCCGCCTGCTCGATCGCCTGGAGCGGCGCGGTCTGCTGACCCGCTCCCGAGATGCGGTGGACCGTCGGGTGGTGACCATTCGCATTAGTGACGCGGGGATGACCCTGCTCGATGACCTTGACATGGATCGTCGCGGCTACGACGCCCTCGCCCCTTTCTTCGTCGGCCTGACCCAGGCTGATATCACCACCCTCCTCCGTCTCCTGGATCGTCTCCGGGAGGTGGAGGAGTCCGCCACCAGGAATGTCCCATGACCCGTCTCCTCCTCGCCGCTTCCCTCGCCCTCGCCGCCTTCGGCTCGACCCAGGCTGCAGATACCTTCCAGGTCGACGCCAGCCACAGCTCCGTGATTTTCAAGGTCCAGCACCTTGGCGTCGCCAATAACTACGGCCGGTTCAATGATCTGGAGGGCACCCTGACCCTCGACGCCGCCAACCCGGCCGCGAACCAGATCAGCCTGACCATCAAGACCGACAGCGTCGACACCCACAACGAGAAGCGCGATCAGCACCTGCGCGCCGCTGATTTCCTCAACAGCAAGCAGTTCCCCACCGCCACCTTTGTGTCCAGCGCCTGGGCCAAGACCGCCAGCGGCTTTGATGTCACCGGCGCCCTGACCCTGGCCGGCGTCACCAAGACCGTGACCGTGCCCGTCGTCCAGGGCCCCGTCATCAAGGACCCCTGGGGTCTGAACCGTACCGGCTTCGAGACGACCATCGTCATCAAGCGTTCGGACTACGGCATCAAGGGCGTGCCTGGTGTTGGTGATGAGGTGTCCCTCATCATCGCCACCGAAGCCATCGCCAAGTAATCCCCCCGGGCCCCGCGTGCCGCCCTTCGGGCGGTACGCGGGGCTCCGTCATTTTGAGGAGGCACCGATGTTCACCCTGGGTCAATTCCTTGCCTGCTTGGTGGTTCCGGCCGTGTTGGTCCTGATTACGGCACCCCTGCGCCGGGATCTGGGCCCGGGATGGTGGACCGGCGGCTTGGCTGGGGCTTTACTAGCCCTGGCGGCGGCTCTTGGGCACTTCGCGGCGGCCCAGGCCATTGGTGATGCGGTGGCGCCGCCGGTGCGCGGGTGGCATTGGTTTATTCCTGGTGCCCTGGCGTTGGGTGTGGTGACCCTGGTCCCGGCGGGCCGGTGGCGTGGCGTTCTCCTTGGAGGAGCCGCCTGCTTGGCGGTGGCTGGCGTGTTGCAGCCCCTGGGGGGGATGTCCCTCGCCCTCATGGGAACCTGGGCGGTGGGGGCGGCCGTGGCGGTGTTTCTGGCGGGTTGGGCCGGTGAACGGACCCTGGCGGCCGAGGGCCCCAAAATCGGCCATGGCCTGCTGCTCCTGGTGGCGGCGGGTTCCGCCGCCGTGATCGGCCTGGGGGGATCGAAGGACCTCGCCCTGTTGTCGGCGACCGTCGCTAGCGCCCTGGGTGGTAGTGCGATTCTTGCCGTGATGGGGTGGTCTTCGGCCCGTGGCTTGGCGCTGCCGGTCACGGCCCTCCTCTCTGGTCACCTGGCGATTGGCGCGGGATACGCCGAGACTTCGCCGGTTGCGGCTGGACTGGTAGCATTGGCCATGCCCCTGGCAGCCCTTGGGAATCGTTGGACGGGCACGCGGGGATCCGTGATCCGGGTGGCGGTGGCGGTAGTCCTGGTCGCGACTGCGGTTGTCGTGGCCGCCCGTCAGGGATTGGCGGATCCCGGCTATGGTGGTTATGGCGGTTGAGCCGGGCGGCGGGTTCCACTAGGATCCAACCCATGTCCTCCCCGCGACTGCTTCCATTTGTCTGTACCGCGTGCGATGCCCATCTGCGCCTACCTGAGCAGTACGTGGGCAAGGCGATCCTGTGTCCGAAATGCGCGGCCCCCCAGCGATTCGTCAATGCCGAGACGCCGATCCAGCCGATGGACACCACGCGAGCCCTGCGGGCCGATGAACTGCCGGAAACCCCGGAGCTTGGCCCACTGACCCAACTCGCCCCGACACACCCCTATCCAACCCCGCCGCAGTTAGATCTTCCCATCACCGAGATCGCTCCCATTGCCCAGGTGCTGTCGGAGCATGAATTTGATCCCCAGCCCGCCCCCCCGCCCCGGCGCACGGTGGATCCCGCCCTGACCAGCCCGGCCCGCCGGGCTTCCCAGGGGGGTGGCGTCGACGAACCCGGTGCCATGCCCCTGGCGTACCCGGTTCAGGATGCGCCCGGGGCCGTCATGGTGGCACCCCGTTCCCACAGTCTGGTGGTGGTCCTGGTGTGCTTGGGCTTCTTCTGTGTCGGCTTGGCGGTGTCCCTGATTTTTGTCACCCAGGCTCTCGCCGATGAAAAAGTTCGTCGTCGGGAAGCGGAGGCCCGCGCCCAAGAGGCGCGGATATCGGCCGAGGAAGCGGCCCGCCAGGTAACGGCTATCCAAGCCCGCCAGGAGGAGTTACTTCGCCAGCTGCGTCGGCCGTGAGGGATTCCGCCCTGGGGCGGCTTGCACCCCTGGGCCCTGATTCCATCATCGGCACCCCATGCGCTTCCTCCTGGCTCCCATCGTCCTGTCCGCCGCCGCCCTGGTCCTGCTGCCGTCCTGCACCCGCGAGGTGCCCAAGCCGGTCGTGGTGGTGCCCGCCACCGGTTGGACCGCCGAGGATACCCAGGCCGTGACCGTCGGTTTGAGCGAGGCCCTGGCGGCTCACCCCTGGGTCGGTCAATTCCGGGAATCCAACGGCCGTCAGCCGGTCCTGGAAGTCCGGGTCCCCGAAGACCGCAGCGGCGACCAGGTGCCGGTGGCTGATCTGGCGTCCGCCTACGGGCAAGCCCTCGCCGGGTCAGATCGCCTCCATGCCGCGGCCCAGGGCGAGGTCGCCGATGTCGCTCTCGTGACGATTGTCGGCCTCCGTAAAGTCGGCGTGGCCACTTACTTCACGGTCGATGCCCGGGTGATCGACGCCCGCACGGGTGAATCCCGGTGGAACGGGGGTCTTGAGCGCCCCCGCCAGGAACCCGTGCCCGTACCAGCTCCTGCCCCCCGCTAAACCCGCGCGAATGTATGACCCACCGCCCTGGTCCAGGGGCGGGGGGTGCGTTTGTCAGCGAGGGGTGGGCTCTACGCTTGTTGATCCTCGCCACCGGTTCCGGTCGGCGTCTGCAGCCGGAGTTCCTGTCGCATGAGCACCATGAAGCCGTCCCTGGTCCCCGGCCTCCTTCTGGCCCTGGCCGCCATCCTCCCGGCGGAGGACATCGCCAACCCCAGCCAGGAATACCTGGATCAACGAGCCGAACTGGAGGCCATGACCGGGGCCCGGAACCTCGATCTCTACGAGGTCACCCTGGAGCCCGTGGCGTTCGATCGCTTGGTCATCCAGGATCGCCTCGGTGGCGCGACGTCCCACGGGTACTTGGCCTTCCGCATCCGCAATCAAATCGGTGCCACGTCAGCCCTGCCCATCAGTCAGTCCAAGGGCTATAACGAGGTTCTTGAGGCGATTGTTCGCCAATATGAACAGGCCCGGGTCAATAAAGAGCATGGGGTGGTCCTGTCGGTGGATGGCGTGGGGGGCAAGGATGGCATCATCGTCGAACGCAGTGACGCCCAGGCGGGCACGCGGACCCTCGATCTTTCCTTCCAGCTGACCGATGAACATGGTTCCCGGCAGCGGGTTTTGGAAGATCCCTCCGCCCCCGGGGCCCAGGATTCTTTCTCCTTTCAAGACCAGGGCACCACGGTTCACGCTTCGGTCTCCTCCGTGGTTCGGGACCGGGTCGAGGAGCTGCTGGGTCGGCGCCTGTTGACCCTGGATGAGATCCGTACCCGCAGTCTGCCGCCCTATGACGCCGCCACGCGCACCGAAGAGGGCTGGGCGGCGGGCGAGGTCTGGGGTATCGCGGTCTTCCCGCAACTGCCCCGGGAGGGTCACCAGTATACCATCGATGTCCGGGGCTTGACCAACAAGTTCCGAATTCGTTGGACGCCCACCGAGGCGGGCAAGCCCGAGAACTACCTGACCACGGTGTTCTACCGCCGTACCTTCCGCCTGGAGTACACCGTCGCCGGTGACGAGTTCCACCGCCAGGAAGGCGCCATGACCCTGGCTAAGGCCGGGTGGCAGTGGCTGCCGACGTTCCAGCGCAGCGAACAGCGCCGGACCCAGGCCTTGGCCCGTTATTATCTCAATAACATCATAGCCGAAAACGGCGAAGGCATGAATCACGAGGTCGGCAAGGCCGCCCTGGCCTGGTACGAAGCTTCCCGCCAGTCAGATCCTGCCCGGGCCGCCAAGCTGCCGGAAATCAAGGCCGAGGCCCCCTGATGATCCGCCATCTGGATCCGGCGCTCCCGCCCTTGGCCATCGTTGCCGCCCTTGATGGCCCGGTCCGTCAACTGGTGATCGCCGTGCGTAGTCTGTACCAGGGTTCCTGGGAAGACTGCGCCGAAGACATCCGTCGTCGCCGAGCGGGCCGACCCTACCTCTTCCGGCTCGACCTGGGCCTCGAAGACGAGTTGGCCTGGATCCATCGTTTCATCACGTACGAGTCCGCCCGTGGCGAGTCCCTCGCTGCCCTGCCCCTGGAGAACCTCCGGTGAGCCTGCGTCCCCTTTTCGTCGCTTCCGCCCTCGTGGCCCTCGTCCTTAGCGGCTGCAGTGCCACCCGTCGGGGTATCAGCGTCGATGATTCTCCGGGCTCCGCCAAGGAGCAGGTTCCCCGGACCCTGGCCCAGACACCGTTCGAGGTGACCTGGAACCTGGCCCTCGATGAGCCCGTCCATCGGGCCTGGACCTCGCCTGCCGTCCCGGAACTGCTCTTCCTGCAGTTGGAGGACAGTCGTCGCATCGTTGCCGTTGAGGCCCTCAGCGGTGCAACCCGCTGGGTCAGCCAAGCGCTGCCCGAGGTCATTGCCCTTGAGCCGACGATCACCCGTATCCGTCTGCCGTCGACCCAGCCCGGGGTGACGATCAACGACGATCGGATGTATGTCATCGCCCAGGATACGCTCCATGTGCTGGATGTCCGCACCGGGCACCTGATCTGGCGCTACGTCCTGCCCTTTTCACCCTCCACCGGCCCGGTGGCCGTTGGGTACGATTCCAGTCTCCGGGTGTACATCGGCGACTGGTCGGGCCGCATGCAGGTGGTGAGCTACCACCAGGACAAGAACTTCCCCTACGTCGTCTGGCAATGGCCGATCAATACCTCGGTCGGCGCCCTTCCGGTTCAGCGGGATGCGCTGGTCTATGCGGGCGACCACCAGGGCGTGATCCACTCCTTCAAGCTCGATCGCGAACAGGCGTGGGAACAGCGCATTGGCGGTGGCATCTACGGCAGCCCCCTGGTTAACGACCGTCTTTTGCTGGTGGGAAACACGGAGGGCCTCCTGGTCGCCCTCAATCGCCTGACCGGCGAATCCCTGGGCAAGCTCGCCCTGGGGTCCCCGGTGGTGCGGGCCCCGGTGGCCTTCCGCAATGAACCGGAACGGGCCTACGTCTGGACCGGCACCGAAGAGGGTACCCAATCCCTGGTCGCCATTCAGGTCCAGCCCGACACCGTCGCCTTCACGGACACCGCCCGTCACCCGATGGAGGTGGTCCGTTTGGGCGTCGCCTGGACCCGCCCTGCCTTTGAGAGCCTGATCGGTTCGACCCCTGAATACCTCTACGGAACGGCCCGGGAATCGTCCCTGGTCCAGGCCCTCAACCGCCGCTCGGGTCGTATCGACTGGACCTGGGATGCGGTCAGCCTGTTCCCGCGTTCCACCCTCGCCCACCTTGTGGCGTATCAGGATCCCCGGGATCGCCTCCGCAGCCTGTTTGCCATCGACGACGAGGGTCGGGTCGTGGCCCTGCGCTTCTTCGGTTCGGTTCCCAGTGACCGCGATGACTCCCAGGATGAACCGGCCCGTCCGGCGGCGCCGGTGATGCCGACCTCCCCCAAGGCGGCCAAAGCGGCGGAAGGCGCGGCGCCAGCGCCCTGAGGGGCGCTGGCGGGGTTGCTCGGCGGAGCCGGTGCTGACCTTCCCCAACCATGCTGGCCTGGCGCCTTTTCCTGACGGTCGTCAAGCGGCGCTTAGCGTACCGGGGGGACCTGCTTTTGGCCGCCCTGGACGAGGTCCTGCGCGGCCTCTTGGCCTGGACGATGCTGGAGGTTTACGCGTCCCGTACTCCAGATCTGGCGGGCTGGGATCGGCCGCAATTACTCTTCATTCTCGGATTTAGTCTGGTCCCGATTTCCCTGTTCCATGCCTTCTGCGGAAATTTGTACCAACTTTCCTCCCACTACCTGATCGGAGGCCACTTTGATCGGGTGTTGCTGCGACCCTATCCCACTTTTCTGCAGGTGTGTCTGGATCGCATCGCCATTGAGGACCTCTCCGGAACTATCCTCGGTCTGACCCTGATGGTGGTTGCTGCCCTGCAAATTCCCGGATTCGCTTGGGATCCCCTGCACCTGGGTTTCCTGGCCGTGATGCTCGCCAGTGCCTTCGGGGTGGTGGTCGCGGTTTTCATGGCCTTTGCCGCCACCGGATTCTGGTTTGAAGATCGGGTCGGCATGGTGCCTCCGGTCTACAACCTGATGGAATTCGGCCGGTGGCCGAATTCCATCTACCATCCGATCCTCAAGTTCCTCATCACCTGCATCATCCCGTTCAGTTTCGTCGCCTTCTACCCCGCCAGCCTGTTTGTCGGTGGCGGCGAATGGTGGCCCGCCTTGGCAACCCCCCTGGTCGCGCTTGGGGCCCTGGCATTGGCCGGGGCCTGCTGGCAACGGGGTGTTGCCCGCTACTCCTCCAGCGGAACCTAACCTCCCATGGCTTCTCGATCCCTCGGCATCACCCTCCTCGTTCTTGGCACCGGCGGCACCCTGGTGGGTGGCTTGGTGTTTGGAGCCTCCGGGCTAGTCCGCGACCTGGTGGCCCCTCCCCCCGTCGCCGTTTCCGAGGCCGGACCGCGACCGGAACTGCCGGAGGATTTGGCGGCGGTTACGGCCCCCCAGGAAGCCCGCCAGGCACTCCTGACGCCGTTGGTGTTACAGGATCCGCCTCGGGCTATCACCTTGGCTCCGGCGGTGTCCGCCAAGACGGCGGCTCCAGTCATCAAGGCTGAGCGGGGCTACGCTGCGGACGCTGCCGCTCGGGAAGCCGTGACCGAGGCGGAGCGGCGGTACCGGGCGATGGACTGGATCGGGGCGGTCAACACCGCGAAGCCGATCCTGGCCCTGGACGCGAATCCTGCTTTGAAAGCCCGAGCCCGGGAATTGATCGAACAATCCGCTCTCCTCGCTGATCTCTTCAAGACCCTGGATGATCGGGAAGAACTCACCCGGAGTTATGATACCCACCCGTCCCTGGTCCGTATCGACGGTGGGCGGGAAGTCATGTATGCCCTGCCGATCCGTTCCCTGGCCGACAAAGAGCCGTTGATCATCGAGAAGGATCCCTTGGGTTACATTGCGCAGGCCCGCACCACGGGAAAGGTTCCCCTTCTGGTGCGCGGCCGGAAGGAATTCTTTCCCACGGGGTTGACGGACATCGGCACGGTCCGCTTGGTGGATCAGGCCGTTACCCTGGCCGAAAAGCGTAAGGAGTTCCTGGAGCGCATGGCTCGTCTTACGGGATCCTCCACGGCTTTGGACGCCCTGGTCTGGTATGAAGCCGGTCGATTCGCCTACCGGAACCGGCTCGATGACCTGGTGGTCCCGCAGTTGGAACAAGCCATTCGTCTTGATCCCAAGCTGGTGACCAGTGTCCGTGAGGACCGAGCCGCCGGCCTGTTCGCCCACCTGATGGCCCAGATGAAGGCGGGTAACAAGGTTCAGGCCTCATCCTACATGGCGATGATCGACCGCCGGTATAAGGACACGGAGCAAGGTCGTCAGGCGCGACTCTTCTTTGATGGCAAGCAGGAGGAGTTACTGGTCGCGGTGAAGGCTTCGGAAGCCGTGGTTCCGCCGTCCCAGGAGATCGTTCCGCCCCCCGTAACGCCTCCCCCAACGGAGGTCCCCCCGGCGTCCACCACCCTGACGCCCGAGGCCCAAGCCGACCAGGTCCTGGCCCAAGGGCGTGAGGTCTATGCCCGGGCCATCGACGCGGGCAATACCAAGGAGCGTGACGTCCTGTACGGTGACGCCGACCGCATCCTCAGCCAGGCGGTGCAAATGTATTCGGTCCTGGTGTCCAAGGAGAAGGTCCCGCGTCAGCGCGAGGCCTTGGAAATGAAATTGCTCGAAGCCAATAAGTTGCGCTTCGGCTGCAAGAAGCAGCGCCGTTTCTAACCCGTCAGCAGGGCCCGCATGCGTTCGTAGGCGGGTCGTAGCCGAAGACCCGGGCGACGGTCCACGAGGCCGTAGCCCGGGGCCACCAGCTGCCACCAATAGACCCGCTCCACCAGGCCGGTGGCGGCGGCGATGCGGGCATAGTCTTCCAAATAGTCGGCCGCCACATCCTCCCTGACGCACTCCTCGTCGCTGGTCGGGGTCCAGATGTCGGTGCCGAGGAGGGGCCAGTTGGTTTCCGTCAGCCACAGGGGCGACGGCCTGCCGTCCACGGTGCGGCAGCGGGCACTGGCCTTGGCCACCGCAGCGGTGAAGCGGATCTTGCGATCGAGGTCGAAAATCCCGTATTGGGTATTGCGGGGCGAACCGCGTCGATCGACGTACAGCAGGGCGCTGACGACATCGAGGCGGAAACGCCGCTGATTAAGCAGCAAGCGCATCAGCGGCGCGGGCTCGAAATCGATGACCCCAGGCCCCGCCAGGCGTACGTCAGGAAAACGTGCCCGGACCCGCTCCGCGTCCTCCAGCAGAGCGAAGGCATCCCCGGGATGGTAACAGGCCCACTTGGTGCGATTGGGCGCCTGCAGGACCTGAAACGCTTCGGCCAGGGGGCCAAAAGCATCAAAGGCGTTGGCGAGGTCCGCCCGCCAACGGCGCGGCTCAACCACGCTGGCACGGTTCTGGAGGACCGCGATCAGCAGCGGGGCGCCGGTGATGACCCGCAGTTTCTCAGCGAAATCTATAAGATACGGCAGCCGGTCCCGCTCCCACACGGGAAAGCGCAGCAACACCCGCCGGACCCCGAGGTTTCGCGCCAGAGCCAGGATTTCGGCATCGACCGCCGGATCGAACGTCGGATTCACGGCTACGCCCAGCAAATCCGCCATCGCCGGTATCGGCCCGGGCCGCAGGGTCGCCCAGGCCGCCGCTACTAGCGGCGCCCCCAGCATCGCGGTTGCTGCCGTGGCTGCGTATTCAGGCAAAGCCAACTGACGGATCGGCCGCTTTGGGAAGCGGATCTGGTCTGGCTGGTCCGAAGGCCAGTGCCAACGCAGGTCGTGCCAGGGGCGTTTGTTCATGGCCTCGCTGCGCTCCAAGTCCGGGGTCCGGGGTTCGGGGTCCGGGGTCCCGCGGGGTCTGAGTCAGCGAGGGTGTCGAGCTCCGTGGTGGCACGATGGACCTGCTTGGTGCAGGACCCCGGACCCCGGACCCCGGACCCCGGACCCCGGCGCAAAGCGCCGTCCATCACATCCCCAACTTTCGCCGTAACGGCCGAGTGCCGCGCTTGATCGCCCAACGCCAGCGGTGCTCGGCGGCGCAGGCAGCGTACCACTTCCGATGCAGGGCGCTGTCAGCCTGGCGGGCCGCGAGGTAGGGGCCGACCAGGCGGCCTTGGCATTCCAGCATCACCAGGTTCTTGAGGCCGGCGAGAATGCCCACGGGGCCGAAGGCCACCCGGTTACAGTCCACCACCAGGTGGTCGAAGCGGCCGTCGGCCCGGGGTCGCAGGAGGATATTGCCGGGGGTGTTGTCGCGGTGGAGGACGTCCGCCTCATGCATGCGGGCGACAAAGCGGGCCAGGTCCTCGGTGTCGGCGTCCGTCAGTTTGCCGTCGTGCAGGTCCCACACGCTGGCGCAGCCCGGTGCCCAGGCGCAGGCGTAGAAACCGCGACCCTGGGAGGTGACGGCGGCCACGGGGGCCGGGGTGCCGACGCCGGCCGCCACCAGTTTGATGGCGGCCTGGAACGATTTGCGGGCCTTGATCGGGCCGCTGCCCGGTCGCCAGACCTTGCCCTTGCCGAAGGCCTTCACCACCACCTCGGCGCCATCGGGGCCGGGGAGGCGGACCAGGGTGTTGCGGGCGCGGTAGATCACCGCGTCGTCGGGGGCCGCGGCGACCATGGCCGCCAGATCGGCGGCCCAGGCCCGGCCGTTGACGGTATCAAAGGGGGGGGCGAGGAGATTCATGGGCCTTCCAGCAGCCGCAGCAAACCGGCTTCATCGAGGATCGTAAGGTTGAGGGCCTGGGCCTTGGCGAGTTTCGACCCGGCCTCCTCGCCGGCGACGACAAAGGCGGTCTTTTTGGAAACGCTGCCAACCACGGTGCCACCGGCGGCAACGATCCGGGCCGCCGCCTGGTCCCGGGTCAGGGTCGGCAGGGTGCCGGTGAGGACGAAGGATTTTCCGGCCACGCCCTCGACCACCCGCACCGCCGTGGCCCGGGCCGTCAGGTCAACCCCGGCGGCGGCCAAGCCCGTGAGGATCTCCTGGACGGCGGGCTGGGCCAATTGGTCGAGGACCGCCCGGGCGGTGGTTTCAGCTACGCCGTCGATGGCGTCGAGGATCGCCACCGGCTCGGGGTCGCCGCTGGCATGGCGCCGGGCGAGGTCGAGGAGGGGGGCGAGACGGCCGAACCGACCCGCCAGGTCCTGGGCCAGTTTTTCCCCGATCTGATGGAGGGCGAGGCCGGTCAAAACCCGGGCCAGGCCCCGGCCCTTGGCGTCCGCCAGGGCCGCCACCAGGTTGGCGGCGGACTTGGCCCCCAGGCGGTCAAGGCCGGCGAGGTCCTCGACCGTCAGGGTGAACAACTGGGCGGGGCTGGTCAGGCCGCGCACGGTACACAGTTGGTCGATGATGGCTTCGCCGAGGCCGTCGATGTCCATCGCCCCGCGCCCAGCAAAATGCTTGAGGCGCTCGCGAACTTGGGCGGGGCAGCCGGGGTTGGGGCAGTAGAGGAAGATTTCCTCGGTCATCACCGCCGACTGGCAGGCGGGGCAGGTTGTGGGCCGGGCTGTCGGCGTGTCGCCCCGGCGCTCCGCTACGCCCAGCACCTGGGGGATGATTTCGCCGGCTTTTTCGACCCACACCAGATCGCCGACGCGCACGTCCTTGCGCTCTAGTTCCACGAAATTGTGGAGGCTGGCCCGGCTGACGGTGGTGCCCGCTAGACTTACCGGCTCCAGTTCGGCCACGGGCGTCAATTTGCCGGATTTACCGACTTGGATGGTGATACCGCGCAGGGTGGTGGCCTTGCGCTCCGGGGGAAACTTCCAGGCGATGGCCCAGCGGGGGTGGTGCTCGGTACTGCCCAGGCGGTCGTGGAGGCGCCGGTCATCGAGTTTGACGACCATACCGTCGATGTCGTAGGGCAGGTGGGCGCGGCGTTCGGTCCAGGCGGAACAGGTGGCGGCGGCGGCCTCGGCACCGCTGACGGTCTGGGGGCAGAGGACGGGCAGCCCGAGATGTGCCAGCCAAGCGCTGACCGCGGTCTGGGTCGTGGGGAGGTCCACGCCCTCGGTCCAGGCGATCTGGTAGAGGAACGCCTGGACTCCCTGGCCGACCACGGTGGTCGCATCCTTGCGCTTCATCAGTCCGGCGCAGGCATTGCGGGGATTGGCCAGGGGCTTGGTGGAACGGGCCTGGAGGGCGGCAAAGGCGTCGTGGGGCAGGTAGAGTTCCCCGCGCACCTCGAAGGTGCCGGCACAGGGGACGGTGAGCGGGATGGCTCCGCTGGCCTGGACCTGGGCGGTAATGTCCTCACCGGCCAGGCCATCGCCCCGGGTCACGGCCCGGGTCAAACGACCGTTGGTGAAGATGACACTCACGGACATGCCGTCGATCTTAGGCTCGACCGTGAGGGCGAGGGGCATGGCTACTTCCGCCAGGCGGGCGGTGCGCGTTTCCCACGCAGCTAACTTGAGGGCGGCGCTGCCGTCCTCGCCCTCCGAGGCTTTTTCCAGGGACAGCATCGGCATCCGATGGGGGATGGTCGGCAGGTCGCCGGTCAGGTCGTTGCCGGGCGTCTCCTGGAGGTCGATGCCCAGATCCGCCGCCAGGGCCCGGTAGCGGTCCTTGAGGTCGTCGTAGACGGCATCGGTGATCTCTGGCGCCGCCTGCTGGTAATAGCGAGCGTCGTGGTGGGCGATTTGGGCGCCCAGGGCGGCGAATTCGTCGGCAGGGGTCATGGTTGGCGGGGCGGCACGGTACCACCGGACTCGCGCGGCGAAGGGGCGTTTGCCGGTGGGGGGCAGACCTCCTCTGGCAGCGGGGGTGCCAGGGCCGGGCCGAGGAGATCCAGGATCGGGCGGGTTGCCCCCGGGGTGGCATCAAAGGACGAGCCCAGCGCAGCAAAACCGCCTTCCAGGGTCAGGGTCGACAGACCATGGACCACCGCCATGGCGAGATGGAGGCGTGCCGCCGTGACGGGGCTGTTGCCGCCTCCCATGACATCCAGGCCATGCATGACGGTGCCCCACAGGGCCTGCATCGCCTGCTGGTAGTCCGGGTCGTCCGGGTGGATCAGGTCGCCGCGCCACACCAGGCGGAAACGGGCTGGCCATTGGCGGGCATAATCCACATAGGCCACCCCGGCTTCCCGCAGGGTCAGGATCGTTGGATGGTCCCCGGCGGCGACGCTGGAGGAGATGTGTCGATGCATGTCCTGGGCGCAGGCAATGGCCAGGAGGGTCAGGAGGGCCCGGTGATCCGGCACATGGCGGAGGGGGGCCGCATGGGAAACCCCGCAGCGGCGAGCCACTTCCCGCAGGGAAACGCCCTCAATACCCCCGGCATCGAGGGCAGCCATACCCGCCTCCACCAGGGCTGCCTTCAGGGATCCATGATGATAGGAACGGTGGGTGGACATGGTTGGGGGCGGTATGTTGACACTGACAACACGGGATGCGAGGATGTAGTCATCGCCAACATGCATCGGAGCCGCCATGCCCCTCACGTTTCGTCCACTGCTGGTTCTCGTTAGTGTTCTCGGCTTGGGCGGCTGCGCTCTCTCGACCCCCTTTACCCGTGGGGTCGACGTCGCCGATACCGCGGAAGTGGTGGTGGCGGTGACCTACGCCAAGTACCGGCCGGACGAGGCGGATGAGTTCTGGCGTCTCACCAAGGCGGTCCAGGCCACCCTGCCCCAACAATCCGGCTTGGTGGGGTATCGCCTGCGTCGCCAGATTTTTGGTAACGAGGCCTGGACCATGACCGTGTGGACGGATGCCCACGCGTTGGAGGCTTTTGTGGCCAGTCCCACCCACCGGGTGGCCATGCGAGCCACGGGGCGTTTGCTGGAAGATGCCAAATTTGTGCGTTTGACGGTGCGCGGGTCGGAAATGCCCTTGGCCTGGGACAAGGCGCTGGTCGCCCTCGCGGAATCCGGGAACGGCTATACCCGGCCACCGTCGCCCTGAGCCCGCAGGGTTCCATCGCGAAAGCCGACGATCCAGTGGCCGTGACCCGGGGGCCAATCCCCGACCAGCCACACTTCGACGCCTCGGATGCGGCGGGTCCAGGCTTCGTGGATGTGCCCGGCCACCAGCACGTCGGCGCCCCGGGCAGCGGCCACGACCCGGCGGGCATCCAGGAATGGCCCGCGTTTTCCCGCGGGCTGGGGCCGGGAGCCCTTTGAGGTCCGGCGCATCCACCGAGCCACGGTGTCCTGGAACGCCGCCGGATGCAGGCGTTGCCACCAGCGAAAGGGGAAGCTGTTCAGGATGCTGGCCAGGGCCCGGTAGCCGGGGTCGTGGCACAGGCGGTCGCCATGGACGATACGGATGGTCCGCCCGCCGAGCCGCACATCGAGGGCCGGCCAGACCAGGGTCAGGTGGCCTGCGGCTTCAAGGCGGCGCCCGGCCACGGCTTCCCGGTTTCCCCGCACTAGATCGATCCGCCAGCCCGCGGCACCCAGGGCTCGTAGGCGGTTGAGAACCGGTTGATAACGGGCCACGGCGTCGTCGGTCTCTAGCCAATAATCAAACAAATCGCCAAGGATCACGAGATGGGCAGGGGCCTTCGTGGCGAGTTCGTCCAGCCAGATGGCGAAATCCCCATGACCGTCCCTCAGATGGACATCGCCGGCAATGTAGAGAACGGGCTCCATGGGCGGGCGGAGTTTGCGTCCGTTCCGGGCCGACCAAGGTGCGATCCATGCCCAGTGACTCCCCTGACCACGACCAGATTCCGGTAAAACCCCTGCGCTGGACGTTCGGCCATCGCCTGTTGGCGGCCTATTCGACCGCCGCCGATGGCGACATGCGCCATACCGGCCATCGCCGGGCGTTTTTGCGAAAAACCATCGGCCTGCGGACCTGCGTGGTGCCCAAGCAGATTCACGGGGTGCGGGTCGCCGATGCCCGGGACACCCGGCTGGGGGATGCGGATGGGGTGGTGACCGGCGATCCGCGCCTGGCGATTGGCGTCTACGGTGCCGATTGCCCGGGGGTCATCGTGGCCGCCCCGGATTGCATGGCCATCGGCCACTGCGGTTGGCGTGGCACGGCGGGTGGCATGGTCCATCACTTGGTGGAGTCCCTGGTCGGCAAGTCCCAGCACCCGCCCAGTGCGTGGTGCGCCTTCATCGGCCCCGGCATCAGTGGTCCGCGCTACGAGGTCGATGCCCCGGTGCTGTCAGCCCGGGCTTGGCCCGAGCACGCCCTGACCCCGAGCGTCGAGGGCCGGGCCTTCCTCGATCTGACGGAGGTTTTGGCCGAGGACCTCGCCCGCGCCGGGGTGTTCAAGATCCAGCGGGCGGGGGTGTGTACGGCCGGTGACGAACGGCTCCACAGTTACCGCCACCAGGGCTCGGGGATCGTTCAGATGCTGGTCACCTGGCGGACGTAATCAGCGTCGGCTCAGGACCGCCATCGCCGCCACGGTGGGCAGAATCAGGAGGATCGCCGGCAGCAGCATGCGACCATCGTGGGGAAAAAATGCGGCGGCAAAGGCGATGGCCAGGCCGTTGTTCAGGTAAACCGCTCCGCAGCCCAGGGCATCGGCGCGGGACCGCTCAAGAAACCGCCGGGTCCACAGGGTCAGGGCCAGGTTGATGGCGACCACCAAGGTCGCCAGGCCGAGGGGCGGCAGCAGACCCGCCAGGCCGTAGGGGGCCCATGCGGCGTGGTTGGCGAGGATGCTCATGACCCCCAGGCTGATGGAGCAGGTGACGGCCGCCCGGGGCCACCAGATGTCGCCGGCCCGCACCACGCCCGGAAGCACCTGTCGCACCACCTGGGCCGCCAGGAGGGGGGCTCCCAGGAGCAGGCCGATGAAGCCCGCCCGCCCGGCCACCAGGGCCAGGTCGACGAAGGTGTGATCCGGCCCGAAGGCCTGGACCAGCAGGGGGACGGTCAGGGGCGCAGCGGCCGAGGAGGCCACCACGGCTAGCAGGGCGAGGGTGCGATCTCCGCGCATCAGGTCGGCCATGGCGATGGAGGACAGCCCGGCGGGCATGGCGGCCACCAACAGCACCCCCGGGGCCCAGGCCGGGGCGACCACCATGGTGATGGCCCAGATCAGGATCGGCACGGCCAGCAGGCGGACTCCGGCAAAGATCCATGCCAGTCGCCAACGATCCTGGTCGAGGACGGCTTCCCGGAGGCCTTCCAGGGGGATCCGCAGGGCGGTAAAAAACAAGATGCCCCCGAGCCACCATGGCAGACTCCACCGCCAGGCCCCGGCATCGAGGCCGACGAGGAAGCAGAGGGGGTAGAGGATGGCCGCCAGGATCCACCAGCGCGCCCCCAGGAGGGACCAGAATGCAGCGGCGGATGGCATAGGGGGGCGGGATGGTTTTGGTCGGCATCCCCCACGCAATGGCTGGTCCTCGCGCTTGTCCTGGTTTGCCGCCGCGCACATCCATCGGCATGCGGATCATTGCCCTGTGGTGTTGTGTCCTCCTCCTCACGGCGAGTGAGATCGATGGGGTGGTGGTTCCTGCCACCGCCACCGTCGATGGTCAGGTTCTGGCCCTGCGTGGAGCCGATCTTTTACGCTGGAAGTGGATCGTGAAAATCTACGTCGCCGCCTGTTGGTTGCCCGCAGGGGCGGTGGACCCCGTGATGGCGGCTCCCAAACGTCTGGCCTTCACCTATCGCCGGGAATTTTCGGCGGCGGACCTCATCAAGGCCACCAATTCCACCATCGTCGCCGGCCTTACCGAAGCCGAACAGGTGGCCCTCGCCCCGGCCCTCGCCCGGTGGAATGCCGGGTATCCGGCGGTGGTTGCGGGCGACCACCTGGTCATCGACCACCTGACGGACGGCACGGCGGTCCTCAGCGTCAATGGCGTGGAATTGGTCCGGGTCACGGATCCGGCCTTCGCCCGGGCCCTGTGTGCCATCTGGTTGGGGCCCAAGACTTTCGACACGGACCTCCGGGCGGCCCTGATCGGCGGCTGATCCTTGCCCCCGGGGCCCTCGTTCTGAGGCTGTTCACTCCCTCGCACGAACCAGGAGCCTTTCCATGTCCACGCCCGGCGCTGTCGTCATCGGCCAGTCCGGCGGTCCTACCGCCGTCATCAACCAGACCCTCATCGGAGTCGTGAAGGCCTGCTTGGCCAAGCCCGAGGTGTTCACCAAGGTCCTCGGCGCCATCCACGGCATCCAGGGCATCATGGACGGCAAGTTCCACGACTTTGGCACTGAGACGGATGCCAATTTGGAGCTGGTGGCGGGCACCCCGTCCGCCGCCCTCAAGAGCGTCCGCCACAAGGCCACGCCCGAGGACGGGAAGAAGATTTTCGCCCGCTTCAAGGAACTGGGCGTCCGTTACTTCTTCTACATCGGCGGCAACGACACCGCCGAGACGACCAACATCATCAACGAGCTGGCGCACGCCGAGGGCTACGACCTGACGTGCTTCCACTGCCCGAAGACCATCGACAACGACCTGCGCGTCACCGACCACTGCCCCGGCTACGGCAGCGCCGCCAAGTTCGTCACCCAGGCCTTCATGGGCGACAACCTCGACAACCGCAGCCTGTCCGGCATCAAGATCAACATCGTCATGGGCCGCAACGCCGGCTGGCTGACCGCCGCCAGCGTCCTCGCCCGCCAGTTCCCCGGCGATGGCCCGCACCTCATCTATTGCCCCGAGGCCGACTTTAGCCTGGAGCAGTTCTGCGCCGACGTCGAAGCCGTGTACCGTAAACTCGGGCGCTGCGTAGTGGCGGTTTCGGAAGGCATCCACGGACCCGGCGGTAAGGAAATCATCTCCATCGGTGAGGTCGATAGCCACGGCAACAAGCAGTTGTCCGGTTCCGGCGCCCTGGGCGATGCTCTGGCTGACACCCTCAAGGCCCACCTCGCGAAGGCCTGGCCCGAGAAGAAGCACCGGGTGCGCGCCGACACCTTCGGCTACCTCCAACGCTGCTTCCCTGGCGTGGTCAGTGAAACCGACGCCGCCGAGGCCCGCCTGGCCGGTACCGCTGCCGTGGCTGCCGCCGTGGCCGGGGTCAAGTCCGGCAGCATCGCCTTCAAGCGCGTCGACGGGCCAACCTACCAAGTCGAAACCTTCGTGACCCCGCTGCCGACGGTCGCCAAGGACACCAAGCCCATGCCCCGCGAGATGATCAACGCTGCCGGGAATGACGTGGTGGTGGAGAAGCTGGTGCCGTACCTCAAGCCCCTGGTTGGCACCCTGCCGGCCATTGGGCAGCTGAAGTTCTGATCACCTGCGTCCGAGGTCCGGGGATAAAAGACAGGGCCTGGCTCCACGTCAGGTCCGTCCGTGGGATCCGATGTCACAGGATCTCGCGCCTCGGACTTCACGCCGTGGAGGTTTCCAACGAACGATCAGGCCGTGGTCTTGACACCTCAAGAACCTCCCTATCTTCCCCGTCCCCCGGCCGAAGGGGCGCAGCCCTTGATAAAGGCAGCACCGTCCCCTCGCGGGAACGTGTGCCACCTTAGCTCAGCTGGTAGAGCTACGGTTTTGTAAACCGTGGGTCGCCGGTTCGAGTCCGGCAGGTGGCTCCAAGCACTTTATGGTGCTGCTCTTTTAACAATCGATGCCTGTTCATGGGTAGATTCCAGAGTGGCCAAATGGGGCAGACTGTAAATCTGCTGTCTTACGACTTCGAAGGTTCGAATCCTTCTCTGCCCACCACCATTGCGGGCGTAGCTCAATGGTAGAGCAGTAGCCTTCCAAGCTTCATATGAGGGTTCGATTCCCTTCGCCCGCTCCATCAGGTTTTTGTTCTTTAGTTAGCGTGTTAGCAGGTTGAAATTGCTGCCTTAGCTCAGCGGTAGAGCGCGTCCTTGGTAAGGACGAGGTCCTGGGTTCAAATCCCAGAGGCAGCTCCAACTTTCCTGCCCCTTTATCACCACTTCCACCGCCTGGCGGTGGACCTCCCTGGAGCCGATCATGGCCAAAGAGAAGTTCGTTCGCAACAAGCCGCACGTGAACGTCGGCACCATCGGTCACATCGATCACGGCAAGTCCACCCTGACCGCTGCCCTGGTCCATGTCTGCTCCCTGGTTGACCCCAAGGCGACCCCGCCGCGCACCTACGCCGAAATCACCAAGGGTGGTACGGTCCGTGACGCCAACAAGACAGTGACGATCGCTGCCTCGCACGTCGAGTACAGCAGCCCGAACCGCCACTACGCCCACGTGGACTGCCCGGGACACGCCGACTTCGTCAAGAACATGATCACCGGTGCCGCGCAGATGGACGGCGCGATCCTGGTCGTGTCCGCTGGCGACGGCCCCATGCCCCAGACCAAGGAGCACGTGCTCCTGGCCCGTCAGGTCGGCGTGCAGCACCTCGTCGTCTTCCTGAACAAGGTTGACCTCGTTGACGATCCGGACCTCCTCGAGCTGGTCGAAGAAGAAATTCGCGACCTCCTCAAGAAGTACGCCTTCCCCGGCGACACGACCCCCATCATCCGTGGTCGTTCCAATGCCGCTCTGGCTGCTACCGACGCCAAGAGCGACGATGCCGCCCCGATCATCAAGCTCCTCGAAGCCCTCGACAGCTTCATTCCCGAGCCCACCCGTGAGGCTGACAAGCCCTTCCTCATGCCCGTGGAAGACGTGTTCTCGATCTCTGGTCGCGGCACCGTCGCCACCGGTCGTGTCGAGCGCGGCCAGTGCAAGATCGGCGATCCGGTTGAGATCGTCGGCCTGCGTGAAGAGTCCATGTCGTCCGTCGTGACCGGCGTCGAAATGTTCCGCAAGGAAATGGAATCGACGATCGCTGGCGACAACTGCGGCCTCCTGCTGCGCGGTGTCGACAAGGAAGCCATCGAACGCGGCATGGTGATCGTGAAGCCCAAGTCGGTCACGACCCATAAGAAGTTCGAGGCTGAGGTGTACATCCTCAAGGCCGAGGAAGGTGGTCGTAAGACCCCGTTCCAGAACGGCTACCGCCCCCAGTTCTACTTCCGCACGACCGACGTCACGGGCACCATCGAGCTGCCCAAGGACAAGGAAATCGTGATGCCTGGCGACAACGTCAAGATCACGGTCAGCCTGATCTGCAAGATCGCGATGGAAGAGAAGCTCCGCTTCGCCATCCGCGAAGGCGGTCACACCGTCGGTTCCGGCGTCGTCACCAAGATCCTCGAGTGATTGTGGTGTAAAAACCCGGGTCAGGGCCCGTCGCCCTGACCCGGGTTTCCATCTTAAAAGGATAAGATCATGGCTAAAGATAAGCGCGAATACGTGATGTTGGTGTGCTCGGAGACGGGCGACATCAACTATTACACCAGCCGCGGCAAGGCGACCCCCAAGCTTGAGCTGCAGAAGTACAACCCACGTCTGCGTAAGCACACGTTGCATAAAGAGAAGAAGCGTAAGTGATTCTCCTCCCTGGTTGCCTTTGGCGACCAGGGTTCGGTTTACGGGGGTAGCTCAGCTGGTAGAGCAGCGGATTCCAAATCCGCCGGTCGGGGGTTCAAATCCCTCCTCCCGTGCCAAATGGTGTCCTGCCGGGCATCTTGCGTTGTGCATTAAGGCCCGGCCGATCAGTGAGGTCCTGTCGGACCCCTTGATCAGCCGGGCGTCTTCGCTTCATAACCACCTCATCATTGCCGAGGCGACATGTACAAGTGGCCCCAAGGACGGGTGATCCGGACGATCGGATTCATCCTGGCCGCCCTGATCTGTGCGGACCTGGCCTATAATGGCGGGTACGGCCGCTTTGCGGCTTACCAGTCCGCCACCGAGGCCGCTGCCGGAACCCGACAGCTCATTCTGGCGGCCATTTTCGGCGCCTTGACGGCTGCGGCTGCCCTGGTTGCGGTGATCGGTATCGGGTTCCATCGCAAGGCGGTGGACTTCTTGATCGAGGTCGAGCAGGAAATGACCAAGGTGGAGTGGCCCAAGTGGGACTCCCTCTGGCGCAGCACGCTGATTATTGCCGTGGCCGTGGTGATTCTCGCCATGGTGATCTTTGGCATCGATGGCGTGATCCTCTGGACGCTCAACAAACTGTTTTCCCTTGGGGAGTATCTCTGATGCGCTGGTACGTCATTAAGGCCGTCAGCGGTCGTGAAAATCACTGTCGGGAACAGGCCGTTATCCAGTTGCGTGTGCGCAAGCTGGAGGGGTTCGTTGGCCAGATGCTCATCCCGGCCGAACGCGTCACGGAAGTGAAGCGCGGCAAGAAGGTGACCACCGAGCGTAAGCTCTATCCTGGTTACATTTACATTGAGATGGACCTCAACAATGATGTCCTCGAAGCCGTCAACGGCGTCGATGGTATCACGGGGTTCCTGGGCGCCGATCCGCGGAATCCGGATCCCCTGACCAAGGATGAGGCTGAGCGCATCATTCGTATTGCCACGGCGGCCACCGCCGAAGAGCAACGCAAGGAACTGGTTCAGATTCCGTACAAGCTCGAAGATCGCGTCAAGGTCAAGGAAGGCACGTTTGCTGGCATGGAAGGCGGCGTCGCCGAGATCAATCCGGCCAAGGGCGAACTGCGAGTCATGATCACCGTCTTCGGTCGTCAGACCCCCGTTTGGCTTGAGGTGTGGCAGGTTGAGCCTGCGGCCTGAAGAGACCCACCATTGCCTGGCGGTCCATTGTAACCGCCTCCCCAGTGATGGGGCTGTGGGCTAAAAAGTAAAAAACCGTTTGCATTCCCACGGGGCCGCTATCTTTGCGCCCCCGCTTTTACCGCACCCGTTAGCATACCCAGCGAGTAGGATATCATGGCCAAAGCCAAGGAAATCATCGGCACGATCAACCTGGTGATCCCCGGCGGTGGTGCCACGCCGGCGCCCCCGGTTGGCCCCGCGCTCGGCGCCAAGGGCGTCAACATTGCTGCTTTCGTTAAGCAGTTCAATGATGCCACGGCCAAGCTGAAGGGTGAGATCATCCCCGTGGTGATCTCCGTCTACAAGGACAAGACCTTTAGCTTCATCCTGAAGCAGCCCCCCGTTTCGGCCCAGATCCGTAAGGCTGCTGGCATCGAGAAGGGCGCTGGCAATGCCGGTCCCCTGACCTCGGTCGGCACCATCACCAAGGATCAGGTCAAGGCCATCGCCGAGAAGAAGCTGTCCGAGATGACCGCCAGCAATCTCGATGCCGCCATGCGCTCGGTCGCTGGTACCGCCCGCTCCATGGGCGTGACCATCAAGTAATTCCCTGGGCGGCATCCGCCGTCCGCTACCCAGTGGGAGGGCACCGAAAGGTGTCCGCCTGAACCACGGAGACAACAATGAAGCAACGCAGCAAGCGCTATCGCGCCCTGGTTGATGCCGCCAAAAAGGCCGGCCTCGACCTCGCGGCTCCCCAGTCCATCGACAAGGGTGTGACCTGGGTCAAGCAGACCTCGAAGGTGAAGTTCACCGAGAGCGTCGACCTGGCCGTCCACCTGAACCTCGACACCAAGAAGGCGGACCAGCAGTTCCGCGGCAACTTCTCGCTGCCTCACGGCACGGGTCGTACCGTCCGCGTGATCGCGTTCGTCGATGACGGCGAGAAGATCAACGCCAGCCTCGCCAATGGCGCCGTCAAGGCCGGTGGTGAAACCCTGGTCGAAGAAGTCGTTGCCGGCTTCATGGACTTCGATGTGGCCATCGCCACCCCCAAGATGATGCGCTTCGTGTCGAAGCTTGGTAAGGTGCTCGGACCTCGCGGTCTCATGCCCTCGCCCAAGTCCGGCACCGTGACCGACGATGTCGCCACGGCCGTCAAGGAGTTCAAGGGCGGCAAGATTGAGTACCGCGCTGACTCCGCCGGCAATGTCCAGGTGTCGGTCGGCAAGACCGCCTTCGAGGATGTCAAGCTGGCTGAGAACATCTCGGCCTTCCTGACCCACGTTGCTGAGCATCGCCCCTCGTCCGTCAAGGGCGAATTCATCAAGAACATCACCGTCAGCTCGACCATGGGCCCCGGTGTGAAGCTGGCCTTCGCCAGCAAGGAGGCCTGATCATGCCGAGCCTCATCAACGAGTTGATGCTCTCTGAGCTGACGGGTCACACGGCCAAGGCCGAGACCTGCATCCTCATCGATCACAGCCGTCTCAAGAGCGAAGATACCCTCAAGTTCCGCTCCGACCTGCGCAAGGCCGGGGCTCGGCTCAAGGTGTCCAAGGTCCGCCTTCTGCGCCGGTCGATTCCGGCCAGTGCTGCCAAGCTCATCGAGAAGTCCAAGGGCTCCGTCGGTGTGGTCGTGGCCAGCGACATGGTCGCTGCCGCCAAGATCGTCGCTGAACTGGCCAAGGAAAAGAAGCTTGAAGTTCGTGGCGGCCTGATGGATGGCGCCACCCTGGACCTCGCGGCGTTCAAGAAGATCGCCGAGCTGCCCAGCAAGCACCAGCTCCAGGGCATGCTCGTCAATGTCCTGGCCGCGCCGATCGTGGGCTTCGCCCGCGTCATCGTCGAGATCAACAAGAAGCAGGGTGGGGGCGATGCCGCTCCCGCGGCCGACGCGGCTCCCGCCGCCGAAGCTGCTCCTGCCGTCTGAAGTCGTCAACCAAACCCAATACCCATGCCGGCGGCCTGACCGCCGGCCCCATCAAAGGAAATCATCATGTCCGACGCCGCTGTCAGCCCCAAGCTCGCCCAGCTCATCGAGACCGTCAAGCAGCTCACCGTTCTCGAGCTGGCTGACCTGGTCCACGCCCTCGAGAAGGAATTCGGCGTTAGCGCCGCTGCCGTCGCCGCTCCCGCTGGCGCCGCTGCTCCCGCCGCTGCCGAAGCCCCCACGTCCTTCAAGGTCACCCTGACCGCCGGCGGCGCCAACAAGATCGCCGTCATCAAGGTGGTCCGCGAGCTCCTCGGCCTCGGCCTGGCCGATGCCAAGGGTTTCGTCGAAGGCGCCCCCAAGGTCGTCAAGGAAGGCCTCGAGAAGGCTCCCGCCGAAGAGCTCGCCAAGAAGCTCAAGGATGCTGGTGCTGAGGTTAAGATCGAAGGCACCTGAGCCTCCGATACGCCTCGTGTGTAGCCCAGCCGGCCCCGCGCCGCTTCCTTCCGTCCTCCGGGACGGAAGGAATGCCTGCGACCGGCTGGGTTCCTTGTCTTCATCCGTCTGGGACGTACCGTCCCGACCCCTTTGCCCCCCTGCCAGCCACGTGCTAGCCGCGTGAGCGGTCCTCGGAGCGAGATATGCAGATCCGGTCCTTCGGTCGAACCAAGGAAGTCCTTCCCGTCCCCAGCCTCGTCAATCTGCAATCGCGCAGTTATGATGAGTTCCTGGATGCGGATGCCCCTGCCGAGAAGCGGGAAGCCGCGAAGGGCCTGGAAGCCATCTTCCGTGAGTTCTTTCCGGTGACCGGCTTTGATGACCAATTGGTCGTCAGCTACCACGGGTATGTCTTCACCCAGCCACAGCATAACATGGATGAGTGCCGGGATCTCGGCCTCACCTACCAGCGTGGCATCAAGATTAAGATCCGCGTCAGCGGTCCCCAACTTCCGGAGGTCCTCGAAGAGGACGTCCACATCGGGTATTTCCCGATCCGTATCGGCGGCGGCGAATTCATTGTCAACGGCGCCGAGCGTACGATCGTCACCCAGATTCAGCGTAGCCCCGGCGTCGACTTCTCCTCGGAGCAGGCGACCAGCGGCCGTAAGGTCTACTCGGCCCGCCTGATCCCGGAACGCGGTTCCTGGATCCAGATCGAGCAGACGGCCAAGGACGTGCTGCAGATCAAGATCGACAAGAGCGCCAAGGTCGTCGCGACCTGCTTCCTGCGGGCCATGTCCAAGGACTACGGCACCACCGACCAGATCATCAAGGCCTTCTTCCAGACCGAGGCTTCGGCCGTCGGTGGTAAGGGCGTCAAAGAAAAGGTCCTCGGCAAGCTCCTGGCGGCCGATGTCATCAACCCCGAGGACGGCGAAATCCTGGCCAAGGCCACGGAA
>CAIUVD010000277.1 GCA_903902515.1 uncultured Planctomycetota bacterium
CTCCATGCCGAAACTCTGGTGGTTGTTGATCATGAAATGATCGGGCACCGTCAGGTAGTTGCTGATGCGGTTCTTGGTCAGGCGAGCGAGGACCCGGCGGGTGGCCTCGCGCTGCTCGGGGGTCATCCAGCCGTGCAGATAGTCGTAGTCGAGGAGGGACCAGAGTTCGCCGGGCGGGTTGGGGTCGCCGTTGGCGGCCGAGGATTTTTCCAGGGCCCACAGGCTGTCCCGGTCCGGCTGGGTATCCATGCGTTCCAGTTTCGGCTCAAGACTGGCGACCTTCGCCGCCAGGTCGGCGGCCAGGCGCTTGCCGAGGTCGTCATCCTGGGCCACCAGGGCGTAGAAGGCGCTTTTGGAGGCCGTGATGCGTTCCCACTGGACGCGGAAGGCCGCCGGGGCCTGCTTCCCCAGGGCGACCTGGGCCCGCAAACGGGTGATTTCGTCGGGGGTGGTCAGGACCCGGGGATAGACGCCCGGGGCCGGCACCGCCAAGACGCGCTGCTCATCAAACCCCGGGGCGGAATAGTCGACCGTCACCTTGGGCGAGGCGGGCCAGAAGTCTCCCCGCAGGGCGTCCTCGGCAGGGATCACCACCCGGGGCTTCCAGTCCGGGGCCTGGTAGTGGGGCCGGTCGGCGGGATCCGCCGCCCAGGCCCCGGCTGCCAGAAGGACGAGGGTGGCGGAACGCAGGGAGAGGAGGCGGGTCATGGCAGGGGTCCAGGGGTCGGGTGACGATGCTGGGGGCGGGGACCGGCGGGAGGGTGCAGCAAGTAGGATGTCGCTCCTCCGGTGGCTGATGCAGGTGTTTAACGCGGGTTTTTAACCCACGTGTTTAACGCCGATCCGTCGACAGATCCTGAGCCAGGAGGACATCGGCGGCGGGTCGGCTCGACCTGCCGTTTGGCCAGACCCGTGGATCCGGGGACGTTCTCGGTCCAGGCGTCGTTCTTGGCGAATAGCACCACCAGGTCGCCGTTGGCCTCCGTCCAGACATGGAGGGCGACGTCACCATTGCCGAGGGGCAGGGAATCCCCCGCGTTTTTTTTCAGGCCGGTCCAGGTTAGGTCATGGCGCGAAGGTTCGGCAGCCCCGAGGAGGGCGGACAGGATGAGCAGGAGCCAACAACGCATGGACAGGTTCCTCCAAAAGGCGGAAGACCCGGCCATCAAGGGCCGGAAGGGTGATGACGGGACCGCAGGCGGTTCCGTTGGACAGGTCGGTGGCTTCTTCGCTCAGGCGGATCGTACGTTCCTGGTCGCTGAAGTTGAGGACGTCGAGGAAACGGCCCTCGGGTCCGGAGACTTCCGTCACCTCCACCTGGTCGTGGTCGCTGGTGGCCACGGGCACGAGACCGGCCGCGGTGATGGCCAGGTCCGTGACCCGCCCCGTGGCGGCCTCGTCGAGCACGGTGCCGACGTGGTAAACGCGCCCCTCGTTGTCGATCTGCACCCCGACGATGTGGGGCGAGTCCCGCAGGGCCTCTGCCAGACAGGTGGTGATGCGCACGCTTACGTGGCAGAACACGGGGTGATTAAGGCAGGCGTGGCGGCGTTTGCCAAACGGCTTGCGCTCCCCCGTGGCCGTGACCTGCATGACATCCGTGTGCGTGCAGCAGGCAGCGCGGAACGGCCGCCGTGGGCGTGGCGAGGAAGGTCTTCACGCCCCGTTGGCCCAAGGTGGTCACCTGCTCAACGAACCAGTCGAGGGTGAATCGACCGTCCTCCGGCTCAAACAGGTCCCAAACCAGATCGCCGGAGCGGGCCACGGTGAATCCTGCCGCCTGCATCAGCCGAGCGTCTTCCACCGCCCGTCCAGGTTGGGCGGGATCCTGGTAATAGGCGGCACCGACGAAGAACGGCAGAGCAGGCATACCCTGGAGGGTGTGACCTTTCCCACGGGGCGAAAGCCGGTTTGGCGACGGTCGCCACCGACTTTCCGCCATGTTGCCAGGTTTACGCTCCGAGGATGGCGCGCTTTTCGATCAGGGCCTGAACCACTGCGGGATCGGCCAGGGTGCTGATATCCCCGAGATTGTCCGTCTCCTGGGCGGCGATTTTGCGCAGAATGCGGCGCATGATCTTCCCGGAGCGGGTTTTGGGCAGGCCGGGGGTGATCAGGATCTTGTCCGGCGTGGCGATGGGCCCGATGTGGTGGCGGACTTCCGCGACCAGGGCCTTGAGCAGTTCCGGGGTCTCTTTCTGGCCCTCTTTCAGGATCACGTAAGCGAAAATGCCCTGGCCCTTGAGGTCGTGGGGGTAGCCGCACACGGCGGCTTCGGCGACCGCCGGGTGGGCGACCAGGGCGGATTCGACCTCGGCGGTGCCCATGCGGTGGCCCGAGACATTGATGACGTCATCGACGCGGCCGGTGATCCAGTAGTAGCCGTCGGCGTCCCGGCGGCAGCCGTCGCCCGTGAAGTAATAGGCCGGGAAAGGCTTGAAGTAGGTTTCGAGGTAGCGCTGGTGGTCGCCGTAGATGGTGCGGGCGATGGACGGCCAGCCGGCCTTGAAGGCCAGCACGCCGGTCACGTCGTTACCGTGGATCTCGACGCCTTTATCGTCCAGCACCGCGGGCTGCACGCCGAAGAATGGCAGGGTGGCGCTGCCGGGCTTCATCGGGGTGACGCCGGGCAGGGGGGTCAGCATGTGGCCGCCGGTCTCGGTCTGCCAGAAGGTATCGACGATGGCGCAGCGGCCCTCGCCGACGACTTCAAAGTACCAGCGCCAGGCCTCGGGGTTGATGGGCTCACCGACGGAGCCCAGGACCCGCAGGCTGCTGCGGTCGTACTTGGTCACGAAATCATCACCGTCGCGCATGATGGCGCGGATGGCCGTGGGGGCGGTGTAGAACTGGGTGATTTTGTGCCGCTGCACCATGTCCCAATAACGCCCGGAATCCGGGAACGTCGGGATGCCCTCGAACATGAAGGTGGTGCCACCGTTGGCGAGGGGGCCGTAGACGACGTAGGAGTGCCCCGTGACCCAACCGACGTCAGCCATGCAGGCGAAAATGTCGCCTTCGCGGTAGTCGAAGACGTACTTGTGGGTCATGGCGGCGTACAGCAGGTAGCCGGCCGAGGAGTGGGCGATGCCCTTGGGCTTCCCGGTCGAACCACTGGTGTAGAGGAGGAACAGGATGTCCTCGCTGTCCACGGCGGCGGCGGGGCAGTAGGGCCGACGGCTGGCGGTGGCCTCGTGCCACCAGATGTCGCGGCCCGTACGCATGGTCACCGGACCGCCGGTGCGCTGGTGGACGATCACCGTGTGGACGTTGGGGCAGTGGGCCAGGGCTTCGTCGGCGGTCTTCTTGAGGGGTACGATCTTCTTGCCGCGCAGACCCTCGTCGGAGGTGATCAGGACTTTGCAGTCGCTGTCGAGAATGCGGTCGCGCAGGGATTCGGCGCTGAATCCACCGAACACGACGCTGTGGATCGCCCCCAGACGAGCGCAGGCCAGCATGGCGATGGCCGCTTCGGGGACCATCGGCATGTAGATGGCTACGCGGTCGGTTTTGCGCACGCCCCGGGCCTTGAGGACGTTGGCCAGGCGGCACACTTCGCGGTGCAGTTCGCGGTAGGTCAGGGTCCGGGTCTCGCCCGGGGAATCGGCTTCCCAGATGATGGCGATCTGGTCGCCCTTGGTCGCCAGGTGGCGGTCCAGGCAGTTTTCACTGACGTTGAGTTGACCCCCCAGGAACCAGGCGTGGTAGCCATCCTGGAAGTCCACGTCCTGGACCTGGAAGAAGGGCCGCTGCCATTGCAGGAACTGCCGCGCCATGTCGCCCCAGAAGGCATCCGGATCCTTTACCGAGCGGTCGTACATCGCCTGGTATTCGGCCATGCCCGCGATGTGGGCACCCTGGCGGACGCGCTCGATGACCGGGTAGACTTCTTTGAGGGGCGCAGAGGACATCAGGGGCCTTTTCTGGACGAGGAGGGCCGCGACGATGAAAGCCTCGGTTGAATTCGCAAGTCCTGACTCTGACTTTGGAAGTAACGTGAACCAAACTTTGTGCAGTCTTTTCATGGGTACCCCGGAGATCGCCGTGCCGGTCCTGCGGGTATTGGCCGGCCGCACCTCCTGCCGGGGGGTGGTCACCCAGCCCGACCGGCCCGCCGGCCGGGGGCACCAACTCCAGCCGCCGGCGGTCAAGGTCGCGGCCCTGGAATTGGGCCTCCCCGTGTGGCAGCCCGAAACCCTCAAGGGCCAGGCGGCGGATCCGCGTCTTCAGGGTCTGGACCTGATCGTGGTCATGGCCTATGGCGAATTGCTGCGCCAGGAGGTTTTGGACCTGCCTCGCCTGGGGTGCATCAACCTGCACGCCTCCCTGCTGCCACGTTGGCGCGGGGCCAGTCCCCTCCAGGCGGTGATCCGGGCCGGGGATCCGGCCACCGGTGTCACGGTGATGCGGATGGTCCGGGGGCTCGACGCCGGACCCATGTACCTCACGCAGACCGTCCCCCTTGATGGAACCACCACCCTGCCGTGGCTCCATGACGCCTTGGCGGACGCCGCCGCCACCGCTCTTGGACGGTTCCTCGACCACCCCACGGCCATACCGGTCGAGCAGGATCCGGCCTTGGTAACCCACTGTCGGAAGCTCCTGCCCGAGGATGGTCGCCTCGACTGGAATCTGGTCCAGGCGGACCTGGATCGTTGGGTCCGGGCCTACACCCCAGCCCCAGGTTGCTGGGTGCCCCAGGGCAGCGACCGGATCAAGATCCTTGGCCTGGAACCCGCCGGCCCCGCCGACCTAACGCCGGGCCAGACCATGGTGGCGGGCGAACGGATCCTGGTCGGTTGCGGCGACGGCGCGGTGGCCGTCACCCGCCTGCAGATGCCGGGCCGGAAGCCCCTGGCGGCGGCAGAGTTCCTGCGCGGGGCCCGGATTCCCGAGCAGTTGTAAGGCGCAGGGCGGCTCCGCACACCAGGGCCGGCATCCACAGCACCCAACCGATGACCGTCATTCCCAGCGCGAGGGAGAGCAAGGCGGCGACGAGCGCGCCGGCGGTGCGGTCCCCCGCGTGATCCATGAGGCCCTGGCGGCGGCAGGCGGCGTGACCGTCCCCCGCTGCCAGGGCGGTATCGAAGGCATCGAGGGACGCTACCCGGGCCATGGCGTAGGCCCCCAACAAGGGCCCGATGGGGCCAAGAAACAGGGCCACCAGGGTGACGGCGGTCCAGCCTAGACGGGCGAGAAACGTCGTCCGCAGCATGCTCAAGGCGGCAGGGACACTGTGCCAGCCCCCCGCATCCACCGCTTGGCCGAGGTGGCGACGAACCTCGGCCGCCAGGGCGTCGAGGACCAGGGCCGTGATCAGGGGCGCGGCCACCAGCCAGGCCAGGGTCCCGGCGGTCAGGGCTGCCCCGAGGGCCAGCAAAATCTCCCATGCCCGGGCCCAGCCCGTCACGGCCTCCACCGGCCACAGGTACCAGCCGACGGTCGCCATGGCCGCGACCATGACCGACAACAACCCGGCCTGGGCCAGCACCGGGCGCAGCCACAGGCGGGGATGGCTCAAAAACCACACCAGACCCCGCAGGGGCCACCACGGATCAGGACGCGTCATGGGGTATCCTCCAGGTCGGGTAGGTAGACTTCGCGCACGGCGGCCGCCGCCACCGAGGCCGCCAAGACCGCCGCCGGACCCAGGATCAGGCCCGCGGCTCCCTGGGCCAGGATCCCGCCCACCAGGCCGAGGAACACCAGGAACTCCAGCCAGAGCTGGTCGGTGCCCAGTCGTGCGGCGACCTGGCGGAACAGCCAGCCCACGAGCCAGCACCAAGCCCAGCCACCGATGGCCATGGCCACGGCGGTCCCGGGGTCGCCCCGGGTCCACACCAGGCCCGCCAGGGGCATCCACGATACCAGGGGGCCGACAAGCGGCAGCAGGGCGAGGAGGGCGGCGGCGATGGCCACCAACACGCCGTTGAGGTCCGCCACCAGCCAGGCGATCAGCCCGAGGCCACCGCCGAGGGCCAGGGCCCGGCCCATAATGTGGGCCAAGAGGTGGTAGGCCGTGGCCCGGTAGGTCTCGGTGATCCGGTCGAGGGAGGGTTCTTCCACCGGCAGCCAGCGGGCAATCAGGCCCACCAGCCCGGGACCCTGGCAGAAGAGGTAAAAGCAGGTCACCAGCACGAGGGCGGTCTGGGCCACGAAACCGCCGGTGCCCGACGTCAAATAGTGCAGGACTTCGGCCCCCACCTGGGTGTGGGACAGGCCATCGTGGACCACCTTGGCGACGGCCGCGCCGTCGATTACCCCACCGCCATAGAGTCGGGTCAGATGTTCGGCCTGTTGGCCCACCAGGGTCGCCGTGGCGGTGATGCGGGATTCATCTTGCAGGGCCATGCCGAGGATTGCCGACCAGGTGGCCTCCCAGGAACCCAGGAGGGCCCACAATACCGCCAGGGCCGTGCCGCCGCCCGCCAGGACCAACAGGAGGGTGGCCCCGAGGGCTCCCAACCAGCGGCGGGAATCCACCGGCAACCGAGGTAAGCAACGGTCGAGCACATGGCGCAGGGGGCGGTAGACCACCGGCTCCACCAGCAGGGCCACGGCCGCCGCCAGCAGCAGGGCTGCCGCCACCGGCCAGAGGACCGCCACCAGCAATCCCAGGGCCCCCAGGACCAGGCTCCATAGCAGCAGATGGGGGAGGAGGACCCGCCAGACCCGGGAATCCCGCATGGTGTTAGTCCGGCCAGACCTTGCGGATCCCGAAGCGACGGGTCAGGTCGCAGGCGTCGATCAGGCGGTTGACGGCCCCGTGGCCATGGGCCCGGTCGACATCGAGGAGGATGCGGTCGATGACCATCGCCGGGTAGGCATGGTCGTCCGCCAGTTCGTGGAGGATTTGTTCAGCGCGGTCCGGGTCCATGGTCGGCAGCCTAGCCCCGGGGGGGCCGGGCAAGCCGCATCATCTAGTTGCCACCGCGCATGAAGTGGCTGTAGGCGCTACCCACCGAGTTGGGCGTTGCCGCCGGGAGTAACCGGTCTCCGCCGCCGGCCGAGGCCAGGGTCCCTGGCGCGGGTTGATAGCCTAGGGAGTCCACGTGGCCATCCCAGAATGAGACGTTGATGCGTCCCCGGTACATGTTCGGGTCGGTGACATCGAAGGAATTGCCATAAGCCGTCGAGGTGTACTTGGCTTCCTTGCGCAGTTCATGGACGGGAAAGACGCAGGTCGGATTGGTGGTCGGGGCATTGGGCAATTCCACTCCCAGGCGATCGAGCCGGAAATTGGCGCAAAAGACGAACCCCGTTTGCGCGGGTTTGGCAATTTGTCCGAAGGCGGTGTAAGAACCACTGTCGGTCAAGAGGGAGAGGCTTGGAGGGCCCGTACGGGCGGCGATGTAGTTGGGCCGCAGGTTCTGAGCACTGGAGCCAAGTCCGATGGATAAGGGGTTCTGGGTCTGAAAGATCATCCGGACCAGGGGACATTGGGTCACCGGGGCCCGGGCCATCAGATCGACGGGTTGGCTTGAGGCCCTCGTGTTGACAAGGCCGACCATGTAGGACGGGATGGGCAGTCCGGCATGAATCTCCAGCAATTCCCCGAGGGCACTGGGGGTTCCTGCCGTCGGCCAGTCGGATCCCGAGACGAAATCGCTGTAGGGCACCAGATTTTCCTGGTCGGTCAGGTAGGCGAGGCAGGCGGCCATGACTTGCCGCTGTTGGGATTGGCAGGTGGAATTGACGGCGCTGGCCTTCACCAAATTCACGGCGGGTAAAAGGAGGCCGGCGAGAATGGCGAGGATGGCAACCACCACCAGCAGTTCGATCAGGGTGAAGGCCTGCGGTCTCTGTCCAAGTTTGGCGTCGGGGGAATGATGCATGAATGGCCCCCTCGGGTTCACGTTAGCCAGGAGTCTCGTCACCGTTGCTAGGTTATTCTACACCGAAATGGTCGTCTTTGGGCGGCGCGGAGGTCGGCATGATGTCGGTACGGGGTGGTTTCACGATGGGGCGTCATCCTCTGTGGAATCGATGGCAGGAGCGGAAACCGCCATGGGGAGCCTGGCGATTGCCGTAGTACAATGCGTATAATCATCTATTTTCCCGCGTATCGGTTATCTATCCGTGGTCTCCGCTCTGGCCGACGACCGCCCGGTTTGTCGCCCTAAACGCACCTTGGTTGTGACCGGCTTTGCTCGTTCCCCCGGAGAGTCCTTCGCGATAGTTCATGAACTATGCGCTCCTTGATCGATGATGTTCCCCTGCCCATGAGCCGCACCGAGATGCGTGAATGGTGGGGGTGGGAGGAATTGGATGTGTTGCTGGTGAACGGCGACGCCTACGTCGATCATCCGTCTTTCGGCATCGCCCTCATCGGCCGGGCCCTGGTCGATGCGGGATTCCGCACCGGCATCGTCGCGCAGCCCCAGGACGACGAAGAATTCCTGGTCATGGGGGTGCCCAAGCTGTTCGTTGGGGTCAGTGCGGGGAACATCGACTCGATGCTCAACCACTACACGGCGGCGAGAAAACCTCGGCGACAGGACCATTACAGCCCCGGGGGCAAGGCCGGTCTGCGGCCCGACCGGGCGACCATGGTCTACACCAATACCGTCAAGAAATTGATGAAGGGTGTGCCGGTGGTGATTGGTGGAGTCGAGGCCAGCCTGCGTCGCCTGGCCCATTGGGATCACTGGTCCAATTTGATGCGCCGCTCGATTTTGGCCGACAGCAAGGCTGACCTCCTGGGGTATGGCATGGCCGAACCCCAGATTATCGAAATTGCGCACCGCCTGCGTAATGGCGAACGGATTAAGGATCTGACGGATATCAAAGGCACCTGCTGGATGGCCGGTGACGAGCGCATCGCTGCCCTCAAGGCTGCCGATCCCTGGCACCGTGGCGTGGTCGAAACCCCGAGTTTTGAGGACATCAGCGTTGACCTGGCGAAATTTGCCGAGGGCGAACGCGTGCACTTTCTGGAGCAGGATCCCCAGCGTGGGCGGACGGTGATCCAGAAGACCGGCACCCGCTGGGTGGTCCAGAACCCGCCCATGCGCTCCCTGGAATCCGACGAACTCGACCGCATTTACGCCCTGCCCTACACCCGCCGCGAGCATCCCGCCTATGCAGCCGCGGTGCCGGCCTTGGAGACGGTGCGTTTTTCCATCGTCACCCACCGGGGCTGCGTCGCCAATTGCAACTTCTGTTCGATCGTCTACCACCAGGGCAAGGATATCCAAAGTCGCAGCCCGGAGAGCGTAGTTGCTGAGGCCAAGCAATTGACGGCCCTGCCGGAGTTCAAGGGCACCATCAACGATGTCGGTGGCCCGAGCGCCAACATGTTCCGCATGTCTTGCGGCAAGATGCGCAAATTTGGTTCCTGCGTCCACCGCGACTGCCTGCTTCCGACGCCCTGCCCATCCCTGGTCAGCGGTATTGACGAAAACATCGACACCCTGCGCAAGATCCGCAAAATTCCCGGGGTGAAGCACGTCTTCATCCAGTCGGGCATCCGGTACGACCTAGCCCTGCGGGATGGCGACAAGTATCTTGAGGAGATCGCCGCCCACCACGTCAGTGGGATCATGAAGGTGGCTCCGGAATCGACCAATGACGCGGTCCTGGCAGCCATGAACAAGCCGAAGTTCGACACCTTCCGTCGCTTCAAGAAGCGGTTCATGCTGGCCACCCAGAAGGTCGGGAAAAAGCAGTTCATCACGGAATACCTGATCGCCGGCCATCCCGGTACCAGCTTGGAGACGATGATCGACACCGCCGCCAGTTTGCGCGACGAGGGCATGCAGCCGGACCAGGTGCAGGAGTTCGTGCCGATCCCCATGACCATCTCGACGGCCATGTATGTCAGCGGCCTGGATCCCTTCACCATGAAACCCCTCGATGTCGCCCGGGGCGACCGCGAGCGGCGCATGCAGAAGGCCCTGGTCCACTCGACCAAGCCCGAGAACCGCAAGCTGGTGTTGGAAGCCCTCCAAAAGACTGGCCGCATGGACCTGGCGGACAAACTCCTCGGCAATGGTGTCACCGGCAAGAACCACCTGGATGAACGGGCCAAGCGCGGCGGTTACGTCGGCCCGGCGTTCATGGCTGGCGGGGATCAGGTGGTGGACGAGGACGAACTGGCCCTCGACGACCACGACGGTCATTTCCCCGAGCCGGGGGCTGCCACCACCACCCTGGCCTGCGGCACCAAAGTCCCGACCAAGCTGGCGGAAGCCGCCAAGCAGGGCGGCTTCTCGGTGAGCTGGCAGGGCAAGAAGAAAACGGCGACCATCAAGCCCCTGGGGGATCGGACCCGTCGTCGTCGCTAGGCGAGGAGTCCGTCGGAGGGGTGGTTCGCAAGATGGCCTCGAAAAACGAGGTGTCCGACTTCCTTGAACATGGTATATCAGGGTTTGGATTTGGGGGCTTCCCTCAGGATGCCCAGTCCGTCAGGTGGTCTTCGTATTCTGTATGATCGCACGTCCCTCCGATCACTCTTTCTGATGGCGTTCCAATGAGCCCTGATTCCTACCCCTTCGATATCGCCAACTCCCTGAGTCAGATCGGGGAGGCGACCACCACCGAGGCCTTGGCACGGCGTCAGGACATCACGGGTTCTGTCCGGGTGATGTCGAAAAAGAACCTGACCCAGTGGATCGAATCGCTGATTACTCAGGCGATCTCGGCCCATGAGGATGCCTTTACGGACGAGGAAAAAGACCAGTTATTGAAGCAGACCCAAGAGGAATTAGCCCGCCGGGCCGCCCGGGAACAAGAAGCGGTCTCGAAGCAAAACCAGGTTCAGGCAGAGCTGGACCGGGCGCTGGAGGAGTTGCGGTCTTCCCAGGGGGCGGGCCAGGATTTCGAGCAAGTCCTCTCGTCTTTGAACGACAGCCTGAAGGACACGGAGCGGCGGTCTAAGGATCTCCAGGATCAGAATTTTGAATTGCAGGATGAAATCCGGGAAAAGCTGGCCCTGCTCAGTGCCACGATCGCGGAAAAAGAGAAACTGCGGGCCGCCATCCATACTCAGGTGGTGCATTCCAGCGCCCTGATGCAGCAGGTTCTTGGCTTGGATCAGGCGTTCTACGGCGGTCGCCATGCGCAACAGGAGGACCTCGACGACGACGCGACGGACGAACAACGGCTCTTCCACGATTTTGAGATTGGGAACGGGATCATCGCCTCCCTGCAGCAGGATCTCCAGAATCTGCGCACCTCCATCGATGCCCGCAGTGGGGATGGTACTCGGTCTTTGGAACAGGACGTGGCCGTAGTTCGCCGTCTCCATGTCGAGGGGGAGCGAGTTTCCGCCTTTGCCGCGCCGGTCGCGGATCTGGTGGAGGCGCTCGACGACCTCCGTACCCAATCCCTGGAATGGCAAAGCACGATCTCCCAGGCCACGGGGGGGGTGATAGGCCGTCAGGCGACCCTTCCGTTCCTGCCGGACCCTCACGGTGAACCCGTCGAAACCTTGGCGGCCACCCTGCGGTTGTGCCGCGATCTCGGCGAGCAGATGGCCCGAGACCGCCTGCGCCTGGAAGCCCTGGTGCAGATGTCTGCCGAGGCCGACAGCCTCCGTAATGACATGGAGCAGGAGGTGGAAGTCCTCCGTCGCCAACTGGCGGACCGGGATGAGCAGATCCTGCGCTTGCGGGATGAACTTGCGACGGAGGCGGATTGTTCCCGCACCGTGTTGGAGGAGGTTCGTCAGCATTTATCCCGGACCGAGGCGGAGTTGTCCGCCACCCGGACCCAGGCCACCCAGGCCCAAGACCTGCAAGCGGTCCGGATTGCCGACTTGACCGCGGGGGTGGCCCAGGCCCAGGCCCAGGCTGAGGGGAGTTTGCGGGAGGCAGCCCTCCTACGGCGTCTGCATCAGGAGGTGGAAGCGGATCTGGTGCGGGCTCAGGCCCAGGCGGCTGAAGGTCGGAGTGCCCTGGGGGCAGCCCTCCAGGAAAGTGCTTCCTGGCGCCAGCGTCAGGAAGCAACGGCCGTCCATGCGCAGGAGCAGGCCGAACAGGCGGCAATGGCCCTTCGTCACATGACGGAAGCCCGGGATCGGGCCTTGGAAACCGTGCGTCGTCAGGAGGCGGCCCTCGCCGAACTGCAGGAAGAGCGGCTTCGCCAGGACCAGGCCCTGGCCAAAGTCACCCAAGCCCAGCAGGCCCTTACCAGCCAGGTGCAAATCCAGGCCGCTGAGATGCTATCGAGCTCCCAGCGTTTGGCCGCTTTCGAGCAGGATCTCGTGCGGGTATTCCATGAAGCGGCGGCCCATGACGCCGGCCTGATCGCCTTGCCGACGACTTCGGCCATCGCCCCAGAAACCGATGAGATGCGGCAGCTTCCCGTCGAACCCGTCACGATCGCCGCCCACATGTCCCGCCTGGGAGCACGCCACACGGAATTGACGGCGCAACTCACCGAGGCCCGGGAAATCGCCGAATCCCAGCACCACGACCTCCAGCGCTGGCAACAAACCCTGTCGGCGGCCGTGGAACCGGTGGTGGCTTCCCGGCCAGAGCTGGTGGTGTCCACGACCTGGTCGGAACCCGAGCGGGTGGCGGCGGTGGTGAAGCAGCTGGATCAGCAGCACCGCGATAGTCAGGCTCAGATGACGGCCTTGGCCCAG
>CAIUVD010000278.1 GCA_903902515.1 uncultured Planctomycetota bacterium
CGTAAGGAGTTCGGAGTAGATAATACTGGTTTCATATCCCCCCCATGGCCTGATCCCCCAGACACTCCTGTCTTTCCTGGGGGCCGATGGCCCGCGGAACTTGCCGACTACGGCATGGAATCAGCCTCCCGCAAAGTAACCTATGAATGGCTCGATAAGCCCGTGCCGCGCCTCGTGGGGATAACGCCCGATGTGCTGATGGCCGGATCGAGGGTGACCCTGCAACCCAAGGGAGACCTGGTAGCCGTGCGGTTCCTCGCGAAGGATGGAACCGACATTACCATCACGGCAGCCGAGAACGCCAACCTCCTCGATCCACAGGTACGATCCCAGCGCCTGGCGATTCTCGATGTCAAAACCCACGATGTCGCCATGACCAAGCCCTCGGACGGGTCTCAAATCATCTACAAGGTCATCGATCAAATCACCGTCGAAATCGGCGCCAACATCCTCCCCGGCATGATCGATGTCGAGGCCCTGCTGCTACCAGACCCCATTGAAATCGAAGAAAACATGGCCCTCAATGTCCCCTCGGACATTGCCAAAACCTTCAAAGGCACCTACCCCGTCATCGCCACCACCACCGCCAATGGCGTAGGGGAAAGCCCAAGTGCGTATACCAATGGGGCGCATCGGATGAAGGAGGCGATGAAGATCTTTAGGCCGGATGTCGTACCGACGGTGCCGAACTTTGCGGAATGCTTGAAGAGGCGCAGTGGCAAGGCGGATGAGCCGGTGATCATCATGAATAGCGGCGGCGACAAGTCGGTGAACAATTGCAGTCTCGTTGGCACGGAAGAGGGCGACAAGAACATTTGGAGCTTCACTGCGAAGTACGATTCTCCGGTCTTCCCTGGCGACACTGGCATCTACGCGGTGGTCTGGGATCTAGGCGGAGGACAACTAACGGCCGGTTCCGCTGGTAGCGGCCAGGCTGGCGGTACGCCAACCGTCACGGTGAAGTATCTCGCCGGCCAGTACAAGCCGACTTTGAAGGTCTATCGCACCTATAACAACCAGACGACCCTGGTTGGCACGGCGGCAATCCATACCATCAACGTCTACAGCCAGTCTGTGGACGGAACGGCCTGGACGGTAACCCCGGTGGCCGAAGACGACCGCTATGGCTCAGAAACCGAGCTAGATCGCAAGGCTGACGAAGGCGTGGGCGTCAACATCCATGTCGGCGTGGATGTAAAATCCCAGGGCCTCTGCCGTGCTCGCATCTCGCCGGATGGATACCCTCAAAACGAGTATTGGGTGACCTCTAGTGACAGCGGCGATCTGCCGCAGCCATATGCTTTCAAGCCCGAGAGCACGACCAAGGGGTGGACGCAGGGATATGGTGCGCCTTCGGTGGCCATCGACGACCTCAGCGTGCGGATTAAGGCATCTAAGAACTACGGGGACGACACTACGGATGCCAAGTTCACAACTCTACAATTGGAAGTTGGTGTAGATGCAAATAGAAACCACCAGATTGAGTTTGGCGAAGTTGATTCTACAAGTCGAGTCAGCCCATATAGATTTTGGTTGAATGACAATCACGACGCGCGTGTTCGCACATGGGTTGCTACGCAATATGACTATCAGGAGGAAGACGAGTTGAATGATGGTGTGGCTGATAGTTCTGATAGTATAATTAGCTGTCAGCGAGACCTCCAAGACCTATTCAGATTGTGGGTCGCCGGGAGTCGTCGATCTGTCGTTGGCGATCGAATTGCGCAGAGCGACACGCGAATGAAAATGCGGGTTAAAGCCATAGCTCAGTCCCCGTCCATCCGTGCGTTTTTGGCAGCTGATCCGAAAGGTGGCTTGACCCATTTGACGGACTATGATGGCATTGGCCGTCAACAGTCAGCCGATGGCAACCAATCCAGATACAATACGTCCATGACCGCTGTTGTTGGAAGTGACCTTGTCTCGGTGGATATAATTGGCGGCGCTTTGTCTTCTGGTTGGCTTACGGACTCAAATAGCCCTGACGGCGAGCGCATGGTTTTCCCCATGTTGATTGAAGGTGTATCTGGTGGTATTGGTGAAATTGAGGTCAGGATAACGGCCAATCTGGACGGCAAAGAAGTAGTTCTCGGTCGCGGAAAGTCGACACTAGACCTGAGAAGTATCAATAAATTCTACGAACAATGGACGCTTGGCGATACACCGCCTGGGAATACACCTGTCCAGTTTACCTATCAGGCACCGACGGTAAATCCGGCGCACCAATTCCAGTACGATGACGCGGATAAGTATTTCGATCAGGAC
>CAIUVD010000279.1 GCA_903902515.1 uncultured Planctomycetota bacterium
CGAACCATCGTGTGCGTGGTCGCCGGTGCTGGAGTCGCCATGGATTGGGCTGACCAGGCAGCTGCAATTTTGCATGTCGCATATGGTGGCCAAACTGGAGCTAAAGCATTATCAGAAATTATCACCGGAAAGGAAGAGCCGGGAGGTCGACTGCCCTTTACCATCGAACGTCGCTTTGAGGATTCCCCCGCGATCCATGCTCTACAGCTCACTCCGGATCCGAAGCGCACGTGGTCGCCTGACGACATCGAAGGTATGGCACGGAGTAATTTCTTCACAGACCCCATAAGCAAACGTCTGATGGTGGCTGATGTGCGCTATGATGAAGGGGTTTTTGTCGGCTATCGTTGGTATGACGAAAAGAAAATTTCCGTCCGTTTTCCGTTTGGTCATGGCCTTGGATATACGACCTTCGCCTATACGGACCTGACTATCTCCAAAACAGGAGACCATTCCGTCCGCTGCTCATTTACACTGACCAATACGGGAAAACGCCCTGGCTCCGAGGTGGCACAAGTTTATGTCAGCCCAACGGAAAGCAGCCTGCCTCGTCCGCCACAAGAACTTAAAGGATTCCAGAAAATTACCCTGAATGCTGGTCAATCGCAACGAGTTCACATTGATCTTGATGCGCGCGCTTTTAGCTACTGGAATCCGGCCAAGGATAGTTGGATGATCGATCCCGGTCATTTTAACATTACGATCGCTTCCTCCTCGGCGAAACACCATTTAAAAAGCAATATTTCTTGGTGAATGTCATTTCCATAATTTCGATGATCATACGGTGATAACGCATCATGATTATTTTATAAATTCCATGATACGCCAAAACATTTTTCTTCGTTTTTCCAGGGCGTCCATAATGATTTTTGACAAGATAGATAAGCACAGATGGGGTATTATGACCATGAACCTGGATCCCATCTGACTGACCATTTCGAAAGATCACTCGTGTCTAAACAACACCGCCTCTTAGCCCCATCGCCAAGTTTCTCCCCCTTCTGGAAGCTGCCGAATCCCCCCATCAAGGCCGGGATATTCGGCCTGCGCCAAGGCGAATGAATGTATCTGCATGGGCCAGGAATTGGTAATGACGCCATAATCACCTAGGCCAATCCCTCTGAACGAATCACCAATGGCTAAATTTACCGGCTAAGCGACGACCTGCACCAGGACCGGAACCTGGCTCCAACAGAACCCGATCGGATTGAGCACATGCGGCAAGCCCTGGAACGCATTGGAGGTAACGATGCCCCGCAGGTGAACAGGAGCAAGGCCCGGCAGAAACCAACTGTGGGCTACGCCCTGGTGCGTGATCACCAGGGGCGCGAACCGTGAAACCCTCATGTAACCAGACCATGACCACGTTGATGATTGGCTTCATGATATCTTCATCAAGGATGGTCTCAGCGCTGTAGATGACCCTCATGCCCCGATTTATCTTCGTTATTGCACCCCTCTTTATCACCGCCGCCCTCATGGCTGCGGAAGATAACAATATTGAATTCGTCATCACTGGCATCACCGTCAACCAACAGGTATTGGACACGGAGGCTTGGAGCGAGGCCATTTGCCTTCCTGAACGGCCCCTGGAGCTGACAGGCTGTCAGTCACTGCTGATAACCTACAAGCAAGTGCTTAAGGAGGGAATTCGTCCCTGCCGTATGCGTCATCGACTGGAAGGCTTGGAGCACGAATGGCGAGAATCGGTCGGCCGCATGCAGGTGACCGCCAATATCGTTGATCAGTACCAGATACCCCGCTCCGGAAACACCGTCTTCATGTCCGGCGATTCTCCTGGATGGGACGGACAACTTGAGACCGCTCCACTGACGACTTATGGTATGGATCTGACCGTGCCACCTGAAGGCCGAAGCTGCGCCCTCTCTTTCAGCTCGGAGGATGCCGGTGGGTTAATGATCGGATGGGGGGCGATTGCCGCCGTGACGATGACGGTCCAGCCCCACGAAGGATCGGCCTCCCGCATCATCAGCTTGGAACGTCAAGTGAATACTCCCGTATGGGTTCAAGTACGAACTCGTGCCTGGTGGCAGGCAAAACCCGTCAGCCACAGCCATGGAAGGAATGGTCTGGGAATCTACGATGAACGTACTGATTCGTTCTCTTCGTGGCGACTACAGGATGGATCGCAACCGATGGTAAAAACTGGAGATAAGGTACAGATCACTTGGAAGGCCTGCCATTCGCTTGGCCGGGGCGGAGTCGCATCCGTAAACTACGGCCCCCTCCCGACCGGATCCTACCTATTCCGCCTCGGAGGCCGAAGTGCCAATGGAACAATTCTCTCCGGAGAACTGCTGCTAGGAATACGCATCCTTCCTCCATGGTGGGAGCGGCCCATCTGGTGGGCGATCATCGCTGCCTGCATAGTGGCGATCGCGGCCCTCATCGTCCGCGGCACCACCCGTCAGCGGTGGCAACGTCAATTGGCCGCCGCCGAGCAACGCACCGCCCTGGAACTCGAACGATCGCGAATTGCCCGTGATCTCCACGATGAACTCGGGGCCAATCTGGCGCAAATTTCCATGCTTGGCAGCTTGGCCAGAACAACGGCGGTCGAACACGCACCAGAACTCCGTAACCAACTTGAACGCATCACGGAGCGTGCCCGTGAAGGCTCACGAAAGCTACGGGAAATCGTCTGGGCAGTGAACCCTGACCATGACGCAGTCGAACCGCTCGCACTCTTCCTATGCGCCCAGGCCGAGGAACATCTGCGCTTAGCTGGGGTACGATTCCGGGCTGATATTCCTGATGATCTCCCCGAACAGCCTGTGTCTTCGACGCTCCGCCACCACCTGGTCCTGGCCGTTCGGGAGGCCTTGCACAACGCGGTGCGGCATGGCCAACCTGATTGCGTCACGCTTCGTCTGCAGGTGAAGGACGGTCGATTGATGGTGGAAATTGGGGATGATGGAGTCGGTTGCGACACCGCCACCGCTATCGCCGCCGGTCGCGGAGTAGCTCAATTGCATCTGCGCTTCCAAGAACTGGGCGGTACCTGCCAGTTCAACAGCGTCGCTGGGGTCGGCACGACGGTCTCCTTCGACGTGCCCTGTCCGCAATAGAGTCCTTATAAACCCAGTCATGAATAGGGACATGACGGAGGTGGGGTTCAAGGCCAGCATCGTCTTACACCACCTTATTTACGATAATCCGATTTCACCTTGCAACTGAGAGGACAATTTTCATGCGCACCATCACCACGACACTTGCCACATTTTTCCTCACTCAGGCACTGACGACGGCTCCGACGATGGCTGTCGAAGAATCTCAACAGACCCGGCCCAATATTGTCTTCATCCTCGCTGACGAC
Organism: uncultured Planctomycetota bacterium; assembly: GCA_903902515.1. Taxonomy (GTDB): domain Bacteria; phylum Planctomycetota; class UBA11346; order UBA11346; family UBA11346; genus CAIUVD01. Next base: position 3,338 of record CAIUVD010000279.1, read on the forward strand.
CTCGGCTGGGGTGATTTGAGCTCCAATGGCCATCCTCAATTCCGCACGCCCAATATCGACAACCTGGCCAGGGAGGGAATGGCAATCCGACAATTCTCAGTTGCTGCGCCCATCTGTTCACCGAGTCGGGCAGGTATCATCACTGGGCGATTTCCGGCGCGCTTCGGCATCCTCTACCCCTTCCAAATGGACCGAAACATCGCCATCAACCAGCCTGACTGGCTTGATCCTCGCCCCCTCACCTTGCCGCGCCTGCTGCAGAGCGCTGGTTTCACGACCGCTATCTGCGGCAAGTGGCATCTGGTCGAAGAGCGGGAGAAGGTCATGACGGATGCGCCGACACCCGCCGCATATGGTTTTCAGACCTGGCATCTGATGCGCGGACCATGGAAATCCGATATCAACCCCCGGCAATCCTTCGATGCTGGGGTTGCCTTTTTAAAGAAGACGACCAAACAACCATTCTTCCTCCAACTGACCATCCACGAACCCCACGTGCCCTACTTCCCATCGCCACAGGCACTGGCTGCCAACGCACATGTTGATGAACGGTCCCGCCGGTACGCCGCCTCGGTCACCGACCTCGATAATGGCGTTGGTCGCGTGTTGGCCACGCTGCAGGAATTACATTTGGAACAAGACACCCTGGTGATCTTCACCAGCGACAACGGCCCGGCGCGCCGCGCCGAGGACCTGAAAGCGGCCTATGGCCAATACTATAATTCAGGCACCACCGGCGGACTCCGCGGTTACAAAGGACAGTTATACGAAGGCGGTGTTCGAACGCCGCTGATCGTTCGCTGGCCGGGCCACGTACCAGCCGGCAAGATCGACAGCACCAGTGCGATCAATGGCGTTGACCTGCTGCCGACCCTGGCTGCCGCCACCGGCACCGCCGTCCCCTCAGACTGGGGTGGGGATGGCGTGAACCGGCTGGAGGTACTGAAAGGCCATCCCAGTGTCCGCCCACAACCGTTGTTCTGGCGTACCACGGAGCAGGAATCGGTGCGCGATGGCGATTGGAAACTGGTGCGTTCACGCAAGCAAGGTACGACTGAACTCTTTGATCTGGCCAAGGATCCCAACGAGGCCCAGGACCTTACCCAGGCCCAGCCTGGGCAGGCCGCCCGGTTGGCCGACTTATTGCAGGCCTGGACCAAAGGCCTTCCGACCGAGCCCGATCCGGCCTGCTGCTCGCAGGCGCGCAAGGGCCCCCAAACCGGGCTCAAGCCAACCGCCCACGACTGACATCACCCTTACTTGGAACCCTGTATGACCCTCGACAGCAACACCGAGCCAGCTCATCCCCAGGCTCAGACACCGTTCAACGTCATGGCCAAGCCGATCGGCCCGGTGTGCAACCTCGACTGCTCGTACTGCTATTATGTGCGGAAGGACGAGCTCTATGATCGCGAAAACCGCAAGGCGCACATGGCCCCCGCGCTACTCGAGGCCTATGTCCGCGACTTCATTCTCGCCAATCCCAGCGAGACGGTGACCTTCGCCTGGCAAGGCGGTGAACCGACCCTGCTCGGCATCGATTGGTTCAAGCGCGCCGTAGCCTTGCAACAGAAGTACTGCCCACCGAACAAGCGGATCGAGAATAGCTTTCAGACCAACGGCACCCTGCTGGATGCGGAATGGTGCCGTTTTTTTTGCGATCATGGCTTCCTCATCGGCCTCAGCATCGATGGTCCGCAGGACCTCCACGATGGCTACCGGCGCGATCGCGGACAGCAGCCGACCTGGGCGCGGGTGATGCAGGGTCTCGATCTGCTGCGACGGCACCAAGTCGAGTTCAACACCCTCACCACCGTCCATCG
>CAIUVD010000280.1 GCA_903902515.1 uncultured Planctomycetota bacterium
AGCGGGCGGGACGCCCGCGATCCCGGAGGAGCACATGACCGTCATAGGGATTCCTTCGAGCCCCGGGCGAGGCGCAGCAGGCGGCGATGCTCGGCCACGGCGTCCAGGTCCTGGAGGTGGCATTCGATGAGGTGCAGCCGTCCATCCACGGCCTGGGCCAGGGCGGCGTCCAGGGCAATCCGGTCGCGGATGTCATAGTAGACCAAGCCAAACAGCTCGGCGGCCGCGGCGAAGGTCCGGGTGTGGCGGGTGCGGATCCACCGTTGGTAGTCCGGGACCTGGGCCACCGGCAGGTAGTCAAAAATGGCCCCGCCGCCGTTGTTGAGCAGCACAATCGCCCCGCAACCGCCCGCCGCGAGGGCCGGGAGATCGTGGAGAAAGGCCAGATCGCCGATCAAAAGCAGCCCCGGCCCGAGGGCCCGGCTGGCCCCCAGGAAGGTGCCGAGGGTACCGTCGATGCCGTTCACGCCCCGGTTCGCTAGCACCGGTCGCGGCGTGGCCGAGAGCAGCAGATTGGCATGGCGGATGGCCATGGACGAGGCGAGGAACAGGAAGGGGGGGGCGGGATGATTGACGGCGGCCGCAACCGCTGCTGCCTCGCCCCAGGGCAGATCGGCGACCGCCGCCGCGAGGCGTTGGCGGGCGTCCGCGTCCTCGGCGCACCAGCGGGCGCACCAGGCGATATCCCCGGGACCGGGCACCAGGGCCGTAACCTGAGCCACGGCGTCGTCGCCCTCCACCGCCAGGTCGGCCCGGGCGTAGGCGTCGATCGGGTTCCCTCGGCTGACGGTGATCAGACGTTGGGCCTGCCGGGCCACGAACTCATAGGCCGCGCGAGTTGTTGGCTGGCTGCCGACGAGAATGACGAGGTCGATGGGCTCCTGACCCAGGGGGCCGCCCACCAGGGCATCTGCCAGGATCACGAGGTGCGGGGTGTCCGGGCGGCGGAGGCCCGAGGCGGCGTCCGCCAGCACGGGATATCCGGTGCGTTGGGCCAACGCAGTCACGCCGGGGGGAATCGGGCCCACGCCCACCACAATCAGGCCCCGTTGCCCCGACTTCCACCACGCTGGGGCCGCCACGGCATCGGCCTGGCGAACCGCCCGGATAAGCGTGAAGGGGGCTCCGTCAGGACGCCCCAAGAGGGCGAGGTCCGACAGGCCGGTGGTTCCGGCGGTCGGCGGATGTTCCCGCAGGGGCACGTTGAGGTGGCCCGGCCCCGGGGTCTGGACCAGGCGCGACACTTCCCGGCGCAGGGCCCGCAGGGCGAGGTCGTCGTCGGACGGCTCGCCGAGGAAGACTTCCCGGACCACGCCGGGGCGCAGCAGGCCCTCCTGCCGCAGGGCCTGGGGGGCGCCGCAGCCGATGGCTTCCCAGGGGCGGTCAGCGGTGACGACGATCAGGGGCAAACGGTCGGCCTGGGCTTCCACCAGGGCCGGCAGGAGGTTGGCCACCGCGCTGCCGCTGGTGACGCACACCACCGCCGGTCGGCCGGTGGCACGGATGAATCCCAGGGCCAGGAAACCGGCGCTGCGCTCGTCGATCTGGCTGACGGCACCGGAGCCGAAGACCGTGGCCAGGGCGAACACCAGGGGGCTATTGCGGCTGCCGGGGCACAGGACCGCAAGGCCCGCACCGCCGCGCTGCAATTCTTCGGCGATCAGCCGGGCCCAGCGGTCGTTGCGGGATTCCGGGGTCACGCGATCACTCCCCGCATCAGCCGGAGTTTGGCATCGGTTTCCTGCAATTCCGCCTCGGGATCGCTGGTTTCGATGATCCCCGCCCCAGCAAACAGTCGAGCCTGTCGGCGGTCTGCCGCCAGGATGCCCCCCCGTAGGGGAACCACGACCCGGCTGGAGGTGGCGCTGAACCAGCCCAGAAGCCCGGCATAGAGTCCGCGTTGGAGACCCTCGTGGCGGGCTAGGTAATGGGCCGCCGTCAGGGTCGGCAGGCCGCACACGGCGGGCGTCGGGTGGAGGGCGGCGAGGACATCCAGGTGATCGGGCCGCCGTAGTTCGACCGTCAGCAGGGTTTCCAGGTGGATCAACTGCCCGGCGGTGCGTTGGTGGGGCATGGCCGGGACGGTGAAACGGCAGGCCCGGGGCCGCAGGGCGGCGGCCAGGTGTTCGACCACCACCCCATGCTCCTTGCGCTGCTTGGTCGAGGCCAGCAGGTCGGCGCTGAGGGCCAGGTCTTCGGCTTCCCCCGCACCGCGCGGGCAGGTGCCGGCCAGGGCCATGGTCTTCAGGTGGGTGCCCTCGGCGGCAAACAACAGTTCTGGGGTCGCCCCCACGAATAGGCCGCCGTCGTCGAGGTCGTGGGCGTAGACCGTGCTGCCCGCCACGGCGCCCAGGCGGGCGAGGATGGTGGCGTCGTCGGCCACCAGGGGTTCATCAACGGCCCGGGCTAGCACCACCTTGCGCATCGCCCCATCGTTGATCAGGGCCACGGCGTCCTCCACCTGTTCGGTGAAGTCCGTGGGCAGGGGGGGCCAGGGCATGGCGGCCCGGTGCGGCACCAGGGGCGGTGGCCCCATCAGGTCCTGGGCCACGACGCCATGGTCCTCATCGGCGGCAACCCGGCGGGCCCGCAGTTCCCAGCCCCGGCCATCGGGCCCCCGCCACCAAGCCAGGCGTGGCAGAACCAGGCGGGCACCATCCCGGTGGGCGCCCCAGGCCCCGGAAGCCAGGCCCGCGTCTTCAAAGGTCCAGGCGCCGACCGCCAGGGGCAGGGTCGGGCCGCCGGGCACCGGGCTACGGATGATGGTGCGGGCCGAAAGGGTCGCCCATTCCCGGGCCAGCCAGGCGGTGCGACCGGGCCCGTCGGCGGCGATGGTGGCGGCCTCACCCACCGCCAGCAGCCAGCCGGTGTCATCCCAGAGCAAGCTGCGCTGGCGCCCGGTGGCCTCAGTGAACAGGGCGATGGGCTCAACGGGCAGGTCCACCGGCAGGGCCACGCATACCGCCGCCCAACCCGTCAGGCGGGCTAGGGCGACAGCGTCTTCACAGGCGTCATCGATCCACGCCACGCGGGAGGTCGGGGCCGACAGGCAGGAGCAGGCGGTGGCCCCCATGGCGTCAGCGGGCGACTGCCAGGGACCGCATCTCGCGGATGCAGGTCACCTTCACCTCGCCGGGGTAGGTCACCTGGTCTTCGATGGTGCGGGCGATGTCGCGAGCCAGGCGTGCCATCTCGGATTCCGGCAGGGTCAGGCCGTGGACCAGGACGCGCAGTTCTCGCCCGGCCTGGACGGCGTAGGCCTTTTGCACGCCCGGGAAACTGAGGGCGATGGTCTCCAGCTGGGTCAGCCGCTTGAGGTAGTTCTCCACCGACTGGTGGCGGGCCCCGGGGCGGGCGGCGCTGATGGCGTCGGCGGCGGCGGCGATCACGGTATAGGCCGTCAGGACGTCATGGCCTTCGTGGTGGGCCAGGGCGGCGTTGGCGACGATCTCGGATTCGCCCCAGCGTTTCAGGGCTTCGTAGCCCAGTTCCGGGTGGCTGCCTTCCTGCTCATGGTCGATGGCCTTGCCGATGTCATGCAGGAGGCCGCAGCGCCGACCCATCTTGGGGTCGAGGCCCAGGTCGGAGGCCATGGCCCCGCACAGGAAGGCCGCTTCCTGGACGTGGGACAGGACATTCTGGCCGTAGGAGGTGCGGAAGTGGAGTTTTCCAAGCAGTTTCAGGAGCTGCGGGTGCATGCCCGAAACTTCGCAGCGGAAGGCCGCGTCTTCGCCGCGCTTGAGGGTTTCGCGGTCCATGTCCTGCTGGACCTGGGCCAGGACTTCCTCGATGCGTGCCGGCTGGATGCGACCGTCGGCGATCAGCAGTTCGAGGGTCCGCTTGGCGATTTCCCGGCGTACCGGGTCGAAGCAGGACACGACCACGGTGTCCGGGGTCTCGTCGATGACCACATCGACGCCCGTCGCCAGTTCGAAGGCTTTGATGTTCCGGCCTTCCTTGCCGATGATCCGACCCTTGGTCTCGGGGTCCGGCAATTTGACCTTAGAGCCGGTGCTTTCCGCCGTGTGTTCGGCGGCGTAACGCTGGATGGCGCGGGCCACGATCTCGGTGGATAGCTCCTTGGCCCGGGTTTCCGTGTCTTTTTCGGACCGGGCGATGCGCTTGGCGGACTCTTCGGCGAGGTCCTTGTCGAGTTTCGCCAGAAGTTCGGCCTTGGCCTGCTCCGGCGTCAGGCCGGCGATCCGGGACAGTTCCTGGCCGATGCTTTGCTCGCGCAAAAACAGGGCCTGGTCGCGCTCGGCGAGGGACGTTTCGCGGACCTTGATCTGGTCCTCAGCGATCCGCAGCCGGTTGTCGCGGGCCTCGGCCGAGGCCAGGGCCCGTTCAAGGGCCTTGTCGCGTTCGATCAGGGCTTTTTCCCGTTCCGTCAGCCCGGATTCGCGGCGGGTGATGCGCTGCTCGTCCTCGGCCAGCTCCCGGCGACCCTGGGCCATGCTGGCCTCCAGGGAATTCCGGGCAGCGGCCAAGGACTTGGCGCTTTCCGCTTCCAGGCGGCTGATGGCCGCGACCTGCTCTTGAGATAATCGCGCTTTTTCCGCCGATGCGGCGGCGCGTTCTTGGGCCAGGGCAGTGTCCTGGGCCAGGGCCTGTTCACGGAGGGCGGCAGCCGTCTTGCGACGGCTTGCCGAAAAGCCAACCACGGCGCCAACGGCCAGGGCCGTGGCGATCAGGAGCAACCATACCAGAGAATCCATGCAAATCCTTGTCGTTACGTTAGTCGGGGATGATCCTGAACGGCAACGACGGTCAACAAATCATATCCAGGGTCCGCACCCTCCAGGATGCCACGGGTCCCTGACCTCATTCGCCCTCACCCACATGGTGGGCGATCACGGAGGCCCGGGCTTCGTGGAGAGTCGGTGCTTCCAGATGGAGGCCGTCGGTGAAGTCCACCGCCCAACCGTCGCGATGGTGATGCAGCCGGGCGAGGGTCCGTCGGCCGTCAGTGGCGATCACTTCACCCGCGACGGGGTGATGGAAATGGGGACAGCCGGGGGGCGTGGGGCGGTGGCTCATGGGGCACCTCCTGGGTCGAAAAGACCCGTTGGATAGAGGAACGCACGGGCTGTGCCGTCCTCCACTCCCAGCATCGGTGCGGCCTGATATGGAGTTAAGCCGAGAGAATCTGCGGCCGGATTTAATCGACGTAGATTAATTCAATACAGCCATTTACGATGTGCTTTACATCAGATTCGCAGGCCTGCCAAGGCGCGCCGGAGGTCGGCCGCCAGATCCACCAATTGCTTGGCCGATTGACTGGTGCTTCGTGCTGCCGCGGTGGTGTGTTCAGCCCCGGCGGCGACGGCACTGATGGATCCGGCAATCGCGGTGCTTGAGGAGGCGGCTTCGCCAATGTTCCGGCTGATGTCGTTGGTGGTCGCGGACTGTTCCTCAACGGCGGCGGCAATCGACTGCTGGGCTTGGCTGATCTGATCGATGGTGGTCAGGATGTCGCGGATGGCGGCCAGGGCGGCGCTGGTGTCGGCTTCGATGGCTCCGACGCGGGTCGCAATATCATCCGTAGCGCTCGTGACCTGGCGGGCCAGATTTTTGACCTCGCCGGCGACCACCGCGAAGCCGCGACCGGCCTCGCCAGCGCTAGCAGCCTCAATGGCGGCATTGAGAGCCAAGAGGTTGGTCTGCTCGGCAATCGCCCCAATGGTTTTGACGATATTGGCGATGTCGGCGCTGCTGGCCCCCAGACGCTCCATGGTCACACCGACGGTGCGGGCCTGTTCCAAACCCCGGGTGGCGGTCTGGGAGGCTTCCCCGGCACGGGCAGCGATTTCCTGGACGGCGCTGGACAATTGCGAGGTGGAGGTCGCGACGGTGGCATTGCCGGCGGAAATCTCTTCGGCGCTGGCGGCGGCGGCCATGGCCTGTTCAGAGAGGCTGCCAGACGTGGCAACCAGATCCTGACCCTGACGATCGAGGGCCGTGGCGGTGCCATCCAGGGCGGTGGAGGTGCTGGCCATGGCGCCAAAGATTACCCGGGTCCGATCCCGCAGGGCTCCCATGGCTCGGTTCATGTCCGCGATTTCGTCCTGGTCGTCGGAGGTCGGAATCGGACGGGTGTAGTCGCCCTCAGCCATGGCCGTAAGGCCATTAACCCCCGCCGTGACCTTACGACTGATTCGGCCGGCAACGATCCAACTGACGGTGACGAGGCCACCGATGCCCAGTCCGCTGACGGCCAGGATGATCAGCAGGACCTGACGCTGTAACCCCAAGCTACGGTTGCGAATACCGTCCAGGCTCGCATTAGCTTGATCGGTCACCTCCCCCAGGCCCTGCTCCGCTGTCTCAAAGGCCACATTGAAGGCTGCTAGAGCGGTAACCCGTTCGGCTTCTGGGGCTTTGGTCACGGCCTGGGCGGCTTCCAGGTACTTGGTCACGAGGGGGTCCGCCACGGCCAAGGCCTTGGTCAGTTCCGGGCTCAGGGAAAGGGCTCGGTTGGTCGCGATCTGGGTTCGCATCAACGCCGAGTGCTCTTCCAGGTCCTTGACGGCCTGTTGCCGTTCGGCCTCGGTGGCCGCGTGCTGGAAAAGAAGAATATCCGAACGCACCGCGTCGTGCATCATGTCCACATCCTGGTGGTTGGACACGGCACTTTGAGCGGTTAGTAGGGTTTTGAGGAGGTCGCCCTCCGTCTTGGCGGCGACCAAGGCCACGGCGGCAATCACCGTCGAGACTACGGCACCTGAGAGGACCAGGGAGAGGATTTTGCCACGCAGACGCATGAGGAAGACTCCGGGACTAGTCTACCACCAAAAGTCGCTCTGTGGGAAGGGTGTCAGGATCGGCGTTGAATGGCCAGCCCCGTCCACAGGTCGTCCTTGAGGCGACGGGTGACTTGCCAACCGTCAGCGGCCAGGGCCTTTAGCACGGCTGGGCGCTTGGCGTCGCTAATCCCCGACAGGAAGGCCGTGCCGTCCGGTGTCAGGACCCGGTGCAGGGTGCCGCCACCAAAAAATTCGACCAGCAGGTCGCCGACCAGATTGGCGCAAACGAGGTCATAGGTCCCGGGCACCCGCTTGAGCAGGTTGCTGGTCCAAGCCTTTCCTTCCACCTTATTAGCCTTCAAGGTTTTGCGGGTATGGGCCACCGCATCACTATCGAGGTCCACGGCGTCGATCTGGGCGGCCCCCAGCTTGCCGGCCAGGGCCGCCAGCACGCCGCTGCCGCATCCCAGGTCCAGGACGCGAGCCCCGGCGCACCCGTGTTCGGCCAGCAGCCGGGCGGTCAAGAGGGTGGTGGGGTGGTCCCCGAGGCCGAAGCCGGCGCCGACCGGCATAGTGACCACCGTCTTGGCCCCGCGGGGTGCTGCCACTCCGGGCCCAAGGATCCAGGTGCCGACAGTGACTTTGACCTTCCAGGTGTTGAGGGCGTCCTCATCAACCCGTTCACTGGCCCGCTGGTCCGGCTCGCCGAGGATCGACCGCACCACCCGTTCCTCGGCGGAGGTCCGGACCCAGGTCACCAGGCGAGAGCCATGGACATCGTCCTCGCAGGCGGCGCGGAGGAATCCGACGCCGACCAGGCGTTCCTGGAGGGCGGCGGCAGCGGAAGGACGGCGGAGGTAAACCAGGCGTTGCATGGGGCGGGATGGTAGGCCCGCGGTGCCCCTGGCCAGCCGCAGGGGCGGCCCATGCTGGGGCCATGCTCACCAAAGCTGAATTCCTCGCCTCCTTGCAACGGGAGCACGACATCACCCTCCATCTGGTGTCCAAGCTGACGCCGGTCCTGGCGGAGTTTCGCCTGAGCCCTGGCCAGCGTTCGACCCTGGAACTCCTGCGCTACCTGACCGTCCAGATCGAGGGCACCCTCGGCTTTTTCCTGACCGCTTCCTGGGATGGGTGGGAGACGGCCGAGGAAGCCGCCAAGGGCCTGACCCTGGACCAGATCCCCGGTGCCCTGGCCGCACAAATGACCCGCGTCCAGGCCCAGTTGGCGGCTTTTGACGAAACGACCTTCGCCGCCCGCCGGTGCACGACCTTCAGCGGTCATGAAACGACATTGGCCCACGCACTCCTTGAGCACACCCTGAAATTTGCGGTGGCCTATAAGATGCAGCTGTTCCTCCAGGCCAAAGCCGCGGGGCCGGAACTCGGATCCAGCAACCTGTGGGCTGGCAAGGATCCGGCGCCGAAGAACTGAGGGGTTTTCCTCCCTGTTCCGTCCCGTCCGTCCCCTAACGTTGACCACTATGCCCTCCGACCCCCTGGATCTGCCCCCTGAGGCGACCCCCGAGGACCGCCGTGCTTCGGTGGTGTTGGCGGAGGCCCTGCGCAAGCACCAGGACCAGATTGCTCCCGTGTCCGTCGATCCCGGGCTCGATGCACGGATTCTCGGCGAGGCCCGGCGCCGTTCGGAGCAGCTTTCCGGCAATCGCGCCCCGGCCCTCAGTGGCCGGGCTCCGGCGGCGGGCCGGGATGTGGGCTGGTTGCTGTGGCTGAGTTGGGCCGCCGCCATCGGTGGAGCGGTGGCCTTGTGGTGGTTTCTCCGCTGAATCCCATGTTTCGGAAATAGCACCGTGCGCGCCTACCATGATCTGCTGACCCGCATCCTGACCGAGGGCCGTGACCGTTCCGACCGTACCGGCACCGGTACCCGGGGGGTCTTTGGCCACCAGATGCGTTTCGACCTGCGGCAGGGTTTCCCCCTGCTGACCACCAAAAAGCTGCATCTGAAGAGCATCATCTGGGAACTGGTGTGGTTCCTGCAGGGGCGCACCGACAACGCCTGGTTGGTCGAACACGGGGTCAGCATCTGGAATGAGTGGGCGACGGCGGAACAGTGCGCCCGCTTTGGCCGGAAGGAAGGCGACCTCGGCCCGGTCTATGGCCATCAATGGCGGAACTTCGGGGCCACGAAACTTCCCGATGGCACCTATGCCAAGGACGGGGTGGATCAGATTCGCTGGGTCCTGGAGGAGATCCGCCGCAACCCGAACAGCCGCCGTCTGATCGTCAGCGGCTGGAATCCCGAGGAGCAAACCCAGGTGGCCCTGCCGCCGTGCCACACCCTGTTCCAGTTCTATGTCCAGGATGGGGAGCTGTCCTGCCAACTGTATCAGCGCAGTGCCGACGTGTTCCTGGGGGTGCCGTTCAACATCGCCAGTTACAGCCTCCTGACCTGCCTCATCGCCCACTGCTTGGGGCTCAAACCCGGGGATTTCGTCCACAGCCTGGGGGATGCTCACCTGTACCAGAATCACCTCGATTTGGCACGGCTGCAGTTAACCCGGGATATCCGGCCCCAGCCGACCCTGACCCTCGCGCCCCGGGTGACGGATCCCTGCGAACTGACCTACGAAGACGTGATCATCAGTGGCTATGATCCGCACCCCGGCATCAAAGCGCCGGTGGCGGTATGACCACCCGTGTGGGTCTGACCCTGGTCGTCGCCCATACCGTTCCCGGACGGGTCATCGGTCGGGATGGCGGCATGCCGTGGCATGAACCCGAGGACCTGAAGCACTTCCGGGCCGTGACTACCGGCCATGCCATCATCATGGGCCGGAAAACCTGGGATTCGATCGGCCGACCCCTACCGAAGCGACGTAACCTGGTGGTGAGTCGGCAATCCGGACTGACCTTGGTCGGCGCCGAAGTTTTCCCCAATCTCGAAGCCGCCCTGGAGGCCGCCTGGATCACCGATCCCGAGCCCTGTGTGATTGGCGGCGGGGAACTCTACCGCCAAGCCTTGCCCCGGGCGACCCGGGCCTGGGTCACCGAGATCCACCGGGATCTGGCGGGGGATACGTTCTTTCCCGATCTGGGATCCGGATGGCGCGAAGTGGAGGCTCGTCCGTCGGGTGACCTGATCTTCCGCTGCTGGGAACGGTCCCCCGTCAGCCCGATTTCGGGCGGAACACCGGCATAACCTCGGGACGGGTCTCCAGCCGGGCCGCACCGATCAAATCCAGGCAGTAGGGCACGGCGGGAAACACCGCATCCAGGCACTCGCGGATGCTGCTGGGCTTACCGGGCAGGTTGATGATCAGGCTTTTTCCCCGCAGGCCGGCGGTCTGGCGCGAGAGGATGGCGGTGGGGACGATCTTCAGGCTGGTGGCTCGCATCAGTTCGCCAAAGCCCGGCAGCATGCGTTCGCAGACCGCCTCGGTGGCTTCGGGGGTCACGTCCCGGGGAGCGGGGCCGGTACCTCCCGTGGTTACCACCAAATCGCAGCCCTGGCGGTCGCAGAGGTCCGTCAGGGTGGCGACGATCGTCGCGTAATCATCGGGGATCAGACGGTAATGGGCTTCCCACGGACTGGTCAGGTAGGCGTCGAGGGTGGCACGGATCGCCGGGCCTCCTCGGTCTTCATAGGTTCCGGCGCTGGCCCGGTCTGAAGTCACGACCAGGCCGATGCGGGCGGTCACAGGCCCTCTTCTGCCGCCTTGACGATGGTCGGCATGTCCTTGAGGAGATTCTGGAAGGCGGGCCCCGAGAGCCCGGTGGCCTGAATCAGGACCCCATCGATGGTCGTTTCGAAGGGATGATCCTTCATCAGACCGACATTTGCGGCGTAGGTCAGGCGTTCGGCCAAACGGACGGCAGCCAATTGCCGCAAGGTCTTCGGATCCGCCCCCGCGGGGATGCGGTGGTGCTGGCCGATCGTGGCCGTCAGGGCATCGGGCAGCGTCCACTTCTGGGCCACCCGTTCACCGACCCGGCAATGGTCGAGGCCGAGGAGCGTACGTTCCCGGCGGAGGATGTCTTTTTCCCCGGTCTCGATCTTGCGGAGGGAGATCTTGCGGTCGCTCAAGAATCCGCCCAGGACCATCATGCCGACATCCCGCAGCAGTCCGGCGACGAAGTGTTCTTCGGCCTCGTCCTTGGTCGCCCCCGTGGCTTTGGCAATGGCCTTGGCCATGGCGGCTGTGGCCACGGAATTGGTCCACAGGCCCTTTTCGGCAAAGCCATAGCCCGACAGATCCACGGCCAACAGATTCGCCGTGGATGCGGCGACGGCCAGGCTCTTCAGGCTGGCAAGCCCGGTGATGGCGACGGCGGCCTCAATGGAGCCCACCGGCTGGGCCAGGCCGTAGAAGGGGCTGTTGACCAGTTTCAGTAGACGACCGGCGATGCCCATGTCCTGCTTGATGAGGTCTTCCAGGCCGCTGGTGGCACCGGACAGATCTCCTGTGCGTTGCAGCAGTTTCTGGACGACGATTGGCATGCTGGGAATGCGCTCAATCGCGGCCAAAAGTTCCACGTCGCTGACGTGGGTCGAACTGCCAACCTGGCCCCGGACCCGTAATCCCGAATCTTCCTCTGCCGACGGTGCCTGTGACGGTGCCTGGGGTGGTGCCGGGGCGCGGGGCGGGGCTCCTCGAAAACGGTTGAACAGGTCATCGGCCATGCTGGAGACTACGGGCTGTCGGGTTGGTCAACAACCGACGGGATTCGTCGTGTCCTGCGACGTGTCGGGTCCCCCAACTGACCGCAGGCGGCCATGACCCCATCACCCTTGGTCAGGCGAAGGCGCACCGGGATTCCGGCCTGATCGAGCAGGTCACGCACCGCGAACACTTCCGGTTCGCTGGGGGCCCGCCAAGGGCGGGAGGGAATCGGATTAAAGGGGATGAGATTGATCAACACCGGCAGGTCCCGGCACCAGGCCACCAGGTCCGCCACGGCGCCGGGGGAATCCGTGACTCCTGGGATCACGACGCAGGAGATTAAAATTCGACGTCCGGGCCGTACTTGGACGTGGAGCAGGGCCTGCTTGAGGTCGGCCAAGGGGTGGGCCCGGTTGACCGGCATCAGCTCTGAACGCAGGGCATCGTTTGCGGCGGTGAGGGAAACGGCCAGGTTGATGCGGTCGAGGCCGTAGTTGGCGAGATGCGGCAGCACATCGGCTCGGCCAACCGTCGATACGGTGACATGGCGGTGGGCCAGCCCGAAGGCTGAGGGATCCGTCAAGACGCGCACGGCCTGGCCAACGGCCTCGGGATTGTCGAGGGGCTCCCCCATGCCCATGAATACCAGATTGCGGGGGCGTACCCCGGTGGCGGCGGCAACCGTCACCACCTGACCGACGATTTCATGGGCGCTCAGGGAGCGGATCAGGCCCATGGTCGCCGTATGGCAAAAGGTGCAGCCCATCTTGCACCCGACCTGGGACGAGACGCAGACCGTGTGGTGGCGCTCGCTGCCCATGGGGATGAGGACGGACTCGACCTCGGACCCGTCCGTCAGCCGGGCGAGCACCTTGATGGTCCGGCCCCGGACGGGGTCCTCGGCCTCCCGGCGATCGGTGGCGCAGGGAACCTGGGCTTCGGGCACCCCTGCCATCAAACGGGCCATCACCCCGGGACTGGCGGCCTCGGCTTCCTGCCACAGGTCGGTCTCCGCCGGGGCGAAGCGGCCCGTGGCCAGGAGGTGACGGTAGGCCGCGCGGTGGAAGCGATCGTGGTGACCGACGCGGTTTCGCGACCATTCGGCATATTCGGCAAACGTCAGGCCAACCAGCATGAGCGCCATTGCACGGGTATGGGGTGCCGTGCAACGGTTGTGTGTCGCGGCCTTCCCGGACAAACCCCCATGCTTTCCCATCTGTCCTTGGGCCTGCGGCTTCGTGCCTTGGGCAGGCCGATCTTGGCTCTCGGGCTGGCCATCGGTGCCTTGGCCTTGGTTCAGCCCATGGTGAGGGGCATTCCCGGCGAATTGACGGTGTTGGTGGTCCTGGTTTTGGGTGTCGGTCTGGCCGCGGGTCGGGTGGCGGAAGTGCTCGGTTTGCCACGGCTGACGGGCCACTTGCTGGCTGGGGTGGGATTGTCGCCCGGGGTCGCGGCCCTGGCTGGGACCCCGGGGCTGTTTATGGATGCCACCCAGGCCCGGGGGTTGGGGATGGTCAACGATTTGGCCGTGGGCGTGATAGCCCTCATGGCCGGCTCGGAGATCCAGGCTCGCTGGCTGCGGGCCCATGGCCGGGGCGTCGTCACCATCGTCGGGGCCCTCCTGGTGGTGGTACCCGGGGTCACGGGGCTGCTCTTCCTCATGCCGTGGCTGATTCCAGGGGCGCCGGCCTTTCCCTTTCTACTCCAGGCCCAAGCCGAGGGGGCCAACCTGTGGGTGGTCGGTGCCCTGGCCGCCGTGGTCCTGGTGGCCAATGGACCGACGGTGGTGGTCGGGGTGATCCGTGAACTGGGCTCCCGGGGGCCCCTGGCCCAGACCCTGCTGGCCACCTCGGTGGTACTGGATGCCGTGGTGGTGGTGGCGGTGACGATGCTGCTGGCGGTCCTGGATTCAGCGGCCGGGGCCGGGATGGCCCAGGCCTTTGCCGGGGTATCCCTGGGCTTGGTAGGATCCCTGGTCATCGGGTTGGCCATTGGCTGGGGCCTGCGCCGTTACACGGAAGAGTGGCCGGGGCATCTGGTGTGGGTCGTGCTGGGAGCGGCGCTCGCCGTGGCCACCCTGGGCGTCCACATCGGGCTGAAGCCACTTTTCTGTCTCATGGCCGCCGGGGTGGCTTTTGGCAATCTCGGCCACCGGGACCGGGATCCCGTTCCGGCCCACCGCCGCCTGCATCAGGCCTTGGGGCAGTTGGGAACGCCGGTCTTTGCGGTCTTCTTTGTGGTCGCCGGGCTCTCGGTGCAGATCGCACCTTTGATCGCCTCGTGGCTGTTGGTGGTGACCCTGCTGGTGGTCCGGGACCTGGGGATCTTCACGGCCACCCGTTGGGGCGCCCGCCTGGCGGGTTCTCCCCCCGCCGTACGTCGCAACCTCTGGACGGGCATGACCACCCAGGCCGGTGTTACCTTGGCCCTGGCCGGGCTCATCGGTCACCATCATCCGGGATGGGGAGCCGCCTTGGCCACCGTCTTGGTGGCCCTCGTCACGGTCCACGAACTGTGGTGCCCCCTGGTGCTGGCCCGAGCCCTGCGTCGGGAGGGGTAAGGCTTATTTGCCTTGATACAGCCGGGCGGCCAGAATTTCCGGGAGGCCGACGGCGCGGATCTTGGCGGCAGCGGCGTCGATATCGTAATCGAGACGCACGATATTCACCTGATTGGCGTCACTGTCGAACAGGGCGAAACTGGCTTTGTTGTTCTCGTCCCGGGGCTGGCCGACGCTGCCCGCGTTGACGATCATCGCCAAGTCCTGATCGACGGGCATTTCCGGATCGAGGGTGTAGGTGATCGGGTCGGTATCGAAGAACCCGACCGGCACATGGCTGTGGCCGAGGAAGCCGAGACGAGCATTCATCCCCTTGAGAGCCTCAAAGCTCTGCTGGGCATCAAAGACGGTCTGAATGTAGTTGAAGGCTTCTGGCTGATGGAAGGTGCCGTGGGCAACCGCGCAGTGGTCATAGACCAGGGTCAGGGGCAGGTCCGCCAGCCAGGCCTTCTGCTCCTCATCAAGTTGCTCGCGGGTCCAGATGGCGGCGGCCTTGGCGTAGGCGTTGAAGCAATCAATCGACAGCTTGCCGACGGCGGCCCAATCATGATTTCCGGCAATGACATCGCAGTTGAGATCACGGATCATCGTCAAGCAGGCGACCGGTTCAGCCCCATAGCCGACCACGTCCCCGAGGCAGACGATCTTGTCGACTTGGGATTCACGGATGGCGGCCAGCACCACGGACAGGGCTTCCGTATTGCCATGAATGTCACCAAGAAGGGCGTATCGCACCGTGAATTCCTCAGAATAAGTGAATCAGGGGATGTCTTGCCGAGCAAACATCGCGGACCCGATCGCAAGCCATCCTGCGACGAACAGGACACTGTAAAGGAGTGCACCCGTCACCACCTCCCACGGCACCGGGGTTCCGGGCAACTGGAGGGCGTCATCCAGATTGAAAATCGGGAGGGCAGGGACGAGCCCAGCGCCGAGCCAGCCCACGGAACCCAAGAGGTGGGCGACCACGAAGATGCCGAAGCTGGCGATGATGTTGGCGACCAGGGGGAGACGCAGGGCAAGAACGGAACTGATGCAGGCGAGGGTGGCGGTATGGGCCAGTCCCAGGACATGGGCGGCAATAACGGCGGCCCAGGGTACCGGGATGCGGCCATCGGACACCGCTCCACCACCTTCGAAGCCGGTGATCGAGCCGGAGGCCAACAATCCCGTGTGGGCAATGGCGAGGAGCACCTGGAGCGTCCATACGGTGGCCAGGATCCCCAGGGTTTTGCCCACCAGGTAAGCACCACGGCTGAGGGGCTTGGCGAACAGGGTTAAGGCCGTCCGACTGGCCAGTTCGTCATGGATGACCTGCGATACGCCTACCACGGCCAGGAACAGGCCGGTAATGATGCCGACCGCCGTACCGGCGGTGGCGAGCATCCGCAGGCGATCCTCGGTCTCAAAGTTGAACAGACCAAAGGTGTAGGACAGCCCCAGCAAGCCCAGGCCAGCCAAGCCCGTAAGCCAGGTCAAGGGTTGGCGGATAGAGTCATGGATCGTCATGCGGGCAAGGGCGGCGATGGACATGGCTTACCCACTAGACGTACCCGGATGCGGGACGTCAAACGACGAGTTGATCCTGAATAGGGGGTGGATCTTGAGTGGAGGGCGCGCGGAGCATCCTCCCCCGCATGTCCTCCGAACACTGGTCCATTCTCATCACCAAGGAGTACCTGAAGTTCTCCTGCGCCCATTTCCTGATTTTCCCCGACGGATCCAAAGAACGCCTCCACGGCCACAAC
>CAIUVD010000281.1 GCA_903902515.1 uncultured Planctomycetota bacterium
CAAGAAAAAACCGATGCTAAATTAACGATTTACCAAGACGAAAAGATCAAAGTTATAAATGAAGGGAAAGGCCCTATGGAAATTTTAAATAATAAGATTAGTAAAAAAATCTCGACGCCAATCTTGGTCGAGCCATCGAGGATCGCTGTTTTAAATAGTAATTGCACGAAAGAATCAAACGGAATTAAGATAAATTTATTTGTTAATGTCCAGAAATGGGGCAACGCAATTCCGGTCTTGCGCGTGACTTTAATTGACAGGAACGGCGTCACCCTTGAGCAGTTCGAGTCCCAAGAAATTTTTACAACATACCCAAAAGAAGCGACGTACGGTCAGATACTCGGAACCTCTGATTTTTATGTCTGCAATCATTTTTCTGACAGGATGATTCGTTCAAGAAAGGAGATTTTCAATATTGACCAGAGCGGAAATTTTGAGTTAACTTATGAAGTTAGAGCAAATGTCTTAGATTATGTGGAGTCGGTTCGTGTTAAATTCGATGAGGCGTGGTAATGTATCTACTACATTTACTCATAAATAAGTAAAATCACCATTCACGATCAATGAATGTCATCTGCCCAACAAGAACGATGCATCGGAGCCGGCTTCGCCGCCTCCGGTGATCCTTGGCCGCGGGCAGAAAATCGGTTGAAATTGACCTATTGTACATACAAAGACACTCATGAATAGCCCTTATAAAAATATCGGCCCCATTATTAGAACGGACGATGGGATTAGGGCTGCCAGGGTTGCAATTGAAATGGCAAAACAGCAGAATGTCCAATGTGCAATTTGCAGTCATCAAAGGTGCCAGGCCACCTTAAACAAAATTGGGATGTAACGAAGCCAACCCCACCGGCCCACCCATCCTTGACATTGTACAATAAGTCGTACAAGAGACTCCATGAATGCCATCACCTATTCCAGCGCGAGGGCTCGCCTTGCCAGCGTCATGGATCATGTCTGTCATGACCATGAACCGGTTATTGTTACCAGGAATGGCGACCAGTCCGTGGTGATGTTGAGTCTCGAAGATTTTAAGGCACTTGAAGAAACGGCCTATCTGCTTCGGAATCCGTCGAACGCTCGAAGGCTTTTAAACGCGATTGATCAGTTAAATACTGGCGAAGGCACGGTCAGGTCTTTGGTTGAATGAAAATCGTCTTCTCGTCCACGGCCTGGGAAGATTATCAGTTTTGGATTTCGACGGATAGGGCGATGGTCAAGCGCATCAATTCCCTCATTAAAGACATTCAGCGAGATAGCTTTGGTGGGATTGGTAAGCCAGAGGCGCTCAAACATGCGTTGTCTGGTTTTTGGTCGAGAAGAATCAATGATGAACATCGATTGGTGTACCGAGTACGGGATGGGCAGTTAGAAATTGCACAGCTGAGGTTTCACTACGAATAGGCGACGCCCAAGGAGATGTATCAGACGGGTCGACGTTCGCCGCTGATCTCGAACACGGGGCCACCACGGTGACCAGTCGTGGTCATGCACGGTACTCCAACATGAACCACTTAAGAACCCCAGAGGTGATCACGGTCAGGGCTGCAGCATTGCGGCTGCCCCTAGATAACCTACGTTTGCAGGCGTGACTTTCGTGGTGATAACCTTTTGCACGGCGTATCGGCCACTCCGTTGCCTGGTGTATGACGGCGATCATCCATGACCGGGGGCAAGGACATGGACCTGGTCCCCTTCGTCACCCCACCCTCTACCCCCGCTTCCGTACGGATCTTCCCACCCATGGACCCCTCAGACGGCTTCGTTCAGGATATGGACTACGCGGCCTTCGCCTGCCAGAACCTGTTGGGGCTGCAGGCCGATCACACCGAGGGGGTCCTGCGGAGGTTGCGACTGGAGTATGAGTTGGCTCCGGAGTGGTGGGGCCAGGACCGGATCGAGCATGCCCTGCTGTTCGTCGCCTATCAGGTGCAGCACGGCAGTTTCTCGGCCCGGGATGACATGACGCGGATCGGCACGGTGGTGCGGGCGTTCAGCGACCGGTTGTCGGGGATTTTTTCGAAGGATCTGTTCGTGAACCGGGTCCGCTGTCAGAAGGGGATGTCCCGCGCAGCCCAGGACCTGTACGCGCAGTTCTGCCGGGACATCACGGAGATCCGCACCGGGCCCGCTACCGTGGGGTGACGCCCTGGGGGTCCCGGACTAGATCACGGGCGTGAGTTCGGCGACTGCCGCCAGGCCCGCGGCGTCGAGGACCACCAGGGAATCCCGGTCGGCGGTGATCAGGCCGTCGTCGGTTAGGCGACGGAGAGTCCGGGAAAGGGTTTCCGGCGTTAAATTCAGGTGGCTGGCGAGGTGCTTTCGCGAGGCGGCGAGGGTCACGACGCCCCCCGTGCCCGAGGCCTCCAGCAGGTGCCGGGCGAGACGGGCGTTGGCGTCCCGCAGCACCACGTCTTCTAACAGGTCCACCACCTGGTGCAGCCACATGGACATGCCGGCCAGCATGTCGAGGGTCGCTTGATGGTCGCTGGCCAGGAATTCCGCGAAGGGGCCCTCCGGGAGGAGGACCAGTTCGCTGTCCTCAACCGTTTCGGCGTTGGCCGGGCAGCGGAATCCGGCGATGGCGGCGGCCTCGGCGAAGGATTTGCCGGGGCCGGCGAGGTGCAGGACATGGTCTTTGCCGGTGGCCCCGACCTTGAACACCCGCACCAGGCCCCGGCCGACGATGTAGATGCCAGGCGGTTCGTCGCCCTGGCGGAACAGCAGGGTGCGGGGCGGGAGGGCCACCACCTGGGCCATGGCTTCCAGCCGGTCCCGGGCCGCCGGGCTCATGCGGGCGAACAGGCGGCAGCCGTTGATGATCGCGGGGGCGTCCATGGCCCATGAGGGTGGGCGCGGCGCGACTTGATCCAGATCAAGGCAATGCCCGACCCCGGGCGCCAGGATGCGGCCCATACCCCTTCCAGGAGCATCCCATGAGCATCTGCAATCAATGTGAACAAGCCTACAAGTGCACCGGCTGCGATATCAAAGGCGACAGCACCGGCATCTGCGGCAAGAACGAGGACATCCAGAGCCTGCAGGAGATCCTCCTGTACGGTCTCAAGGGCATGAGCGCCTACGCCTGCCACGCCCGCCGC
Source organism: uncultured Planctomycetota bacterium (assembly GCA_903902515.1). Taxonomy (GTDB): domain Bacteria; phylum Planctomycetota; class UBA11346; order UBA11346; family UBA11346; genus CAIUVD01. The sequence goes on from CAIUVD010000281.1 coordinate 3,108, forward strand.
CTGGGGGCCAGCGATCCGGAGGTCGATGCCTTCGTCCAGGAGGCGCTGTTCTCGACCATGACCAATGTGAACTTCGACCTCGGCGCGACCCTGGAGACGGTCCTGAAGTGCGGGGCGATGAACTTCAAGGTCATGCAGATGCTGGATGCGGCCCACGTCCGGGTCCTCGGCGCGCCGTCCCCCGCGACGATCAAAGAAGGCACCCAGGCCGGGCCGGGCATCCTGATCACCGGCCACGACATGGTCGATCTGGTGGACCTCCTGAAGGCCTGCGAAGGCACGCCGGTGAAGGTCTACACCCACGGCGAGATGATGCCCGCCCACATGTACCCGAACCTGCGGAACCATCCCAACCTGGCGGGCCATTACGGCGATGCCTGGCAGAAGCAGCGCAGCGAGTTTGAGGCCTTTCCTGGGGCCATCCTAGCCAGCACCAACTGCGTGCTGATCCCCAAGGAGTCCTACCGCGAGCGCATTTTCACGACCCGGGAAGTGGCCCTGCCCGGGGCGGTGCGAATCACCGACAACGACTATTCCGTGGTCGTGAAGAAGGCCCTGAACCTGCCCCCCTGCCGCGAGAACATCGTCAAGGAAACCACCGTCGGCTTCCACCACTCGGTGATCCTGAGCCAAGCCCCAGCCATCATCGAGGGCGTCAAAGCCGGGAAAATCAGCCACTTCTTCGTCATCGGTGGCTGCGACGGATCCGAACCCGGCCGCAACTATTTTAGCGACTACGCCCAGGCCTGCCCGCCGGATTCCTTCATCATGACCCTGGGCTGCGGCAAGTACCGGATCCGCAATCATGACTTCGGCACCCACCTGGGGCTGCCCCGCCTCCTCGACATGGGCCAGTGCAATGACGCCTACGGAGCCATCAACGTCGCCGTCAACCTGGCCAAGGCCTTCAACTGCGGCGTCAACGACCTGCCCCTGACCCTGGTCGTCAGTTGGTTCGAGCAAAAGGCCGTGGCGGTGCTGCTGACCCTCCTCCACCTCGGGGTGAAGAACATCAGCATCGGACCCAATCCCCCGGCGTTTGTCAGCCCCAACGTCTTCGCGCTGCTGCAGAAGACCTACGGCCTGCGCCTCACGGGCCGCGATGCCAAGGCCGACCTGGCTTTGGCCCTCGGCAAGGTCGCCTGAACCCCGATCTCCGGAGATCCCGCCATGAAACGCGCCATTATTACGATAGACGACGCCAAATGCGACGGCTGCGGCCTGTGTGTCGGCTCCTGTGCGGAAGGCGCCCTGGCGGTGATCGACGGCAAGGCTCGGCTGGTCTCGGAGGTCTATTGTGACGGCCTGGGGGCCTGCCTGGGGGAGTGCCCCCAGGGGGCCATCACCATCGAGGAGCGGGAGGCCCCGGCCTTCGACCAGGCAGAAGTGGATCGCCACCTGGCCAAGGCCGAAGGCGGGGACTGCCAATGCCACGGTCACGGACCCGCTAAGGCTCCGCATCACCACCACGCCCACGGTGGTGGTGGCAGCCCCGGTGCCGCCCTGCGGCAAATGGCTCCACCCGCCCCCAGCCCCACCCGTGCGGTCGGTCCCAGCCAACTGCGGACCTGGCCGGTGCAGCTGCGCCTGGTTCCGCCTTCCGCCCCGTGGCTGCAGGGCGCGCACCTGTTGGTGTGCGCCGACTGCGTGCCCTTCGCCGTCCCTGATTTTCATAGCCGGTGGTTGGTGGGCCGGGTGGTGGTGATCGGCTGCCCGAAACTCGACGATCAGCAGGCCAATGTCGAGAAACTGACGGCCATCCTCCAGATCGCCCGCCCTGCCTCGGTGACGGTCCTGCGGATGGAGGTGCCGTGCTGCGGAGGACTGGCCCAGGCGGCGCGCATCGCCGCCCTGCAGTCCGGCACGGCTGTCCCGGTGGAGGTGGTGACCATTGCCATCGACGGTTCTGGTGCAGCGTAAACATCTTCGAGAAAGATGATTACGTAGACATGCAGCGCGCCCGTTTGCTGGCAGAAACGACCCTTACCCGGGCCAACGATAAAGAGATAAGACGGTCGTTTAATCTGGTGGGTTGACTTTCAATGGGGCGGCTTATGAGAATGCACATGCAAACCATTCGCATTATCGACCGACTTCCCGTTCCCGCCCTGCTCCTTGCCCTCAGTGGGGCCGTGATGGCCGCCGAACCCGCTCCGGGGGTACCGACGGCGCCGTCCCCCCTGGACCACGCGTTGCGGACCTTCACCTGGGGCGCCTACGGCGAAGCCCACTATACCAATAACATGGGCGGCGGCCGGGATGACCAGTTGGATCTCCATCGGTTTGTGCTGCTGGGCGAGTCCCACCTGACGGACCGCTGGCGCATCGCCACCGAGATCGAAATCGAGCACGTTTTTGTGCGTGGTGGTACGAGCGGAAAAGACGACCAGACCGCCAAGGGCTACCTCGCCCTGGAACAGGGCTACCTCGCCGGGCGGTTTGCGGACCACCATGAGGCCAAGATCGGCGTCATGCTGGTGCCGATTTCGATCACCAATCTGTACCACGAGCCCACCCTGTTCCACGGGGTGGAGCGCCCGTTCTTCGATAGCCGGATCGTGCCCTCGACGTGGTACGATGTGGGCGTGGGCGTCGGCGGCCGGGTGGTCGAAGGGCTGACCTATGAGGCGGCCGTCCAGGCCGGCCTCAACGGCAACCTGATGAAGGGCAGCAACGGCTTCCGCGAGGGCCGCCAGAAGGGCGCCGAATCCAGCGCCGAGGACCTGATGGGCACCGCCCGCCTTGACTGGAAGCCCGGCCATGGCCTGTGGCTGGCCCTCGCGGCCAATTACGGCGGCGTTGACCAGATGAACTCCCTGGAGGCCGAGTTGGCGCCCGCTGGGAAGAAGGATGATGTGACCGCCCGCCTACTGGTCGCCGAGGCCCGCTGGGCCGACTACGGCTGGGAAACCGGCCTGAGCGTGGCCGAAGGCCGGATCTCGGACCCCAATGCCCTGACCACCACGGAAGTCCTCCCCGAAGTCTTCCGCGGCCTGTCGGCCTTCGTGGCCTACGACATCCTGCGACCCCTGGCCCTGGATGCCCCGGACCAGTTCTTCCTGTTCACCCGCTACGAAAAAATCGACAACCACCAGCAAGTGGGCCAGGGCAAGGCCGTGAAAGACGCCAACAACATGGACGTGCAACAGGTCGGGGTGACCTGGCGGCCCAACACCTGGGTGGTGGTCAAGGGCGACTACCAGAAGGTGGTCCAGGATGACGGCGAACGGAAGGATGCGCTGAACATCGGCGCTGGATTCGCTTTCTGATGCGCTGGGCGGTGATGCTGTTGCTGGTCGCCCGCCTGGCGGCGGTCGATTACCTGGGCGAGGCCGAGGCCCTGCGCCTGGCCTTTCCCGAAGCGGACGGTTTCACCGCCCTGACCCTGACGCCCTCGCCGGAACAGGTCCGCACCGTCCTCGGCCGAGCCCGGTCCACGGCCCGGGCCAAGGCCGGCACGACCTGGGTCGCCACCCGGGCCGGGGCGGCGGTCGGCACCGGCTACACCGACCACGTCATCGGCCGCACGGAATACATCACCTGGCTGTGCGCGGTCGGCCACGACGGCCGCATCCGACGGATGGAGGTGCTGTCCTACCGCGAGCCCATCGGCGGGGAGGTGGCGGGCCGCCGCTGGCTGGAGGAATTCACGGGTGTCGGGCCCGACGATGACCTGCGCCGGGGACGACCGATCACCAACCTCGCCGGAGCCACCCTGTCCGTCGATGCCATGACCGAACGGGCCCGCTTCCTCCTCGACTGGCATGCGGTGGTCGTGGCCCCCGAGGTGGCCCGGCGATGGCCAACGGCCGTCACCGCCCCCGAGGCCCCGTGGGAGGAAGCCATCCCGGTGGGCACCGCCTCGTTCCGCCTGCGCATTGCGCCCGGAGGCCCGAACGCGGCCGCCGTCGCCCAGGCCGCGCGGGAGGCCGCCGTGCGCGGGAATGCCGTGCTGAATCAGTGGGAAGCCACCAGCGAACTGGCCCGCCTCAATGCTGCTGGTGGGGGTCAGCCCTCACCAGAGCTGACACGCCTGCTGACCGCCGTCGATGGCTGGCACCGCCTGACCACCGGCACCTTCGACCCGACCGTGGGCCCTCTGATCGAAGCCCTGGCCGCTGGGCAGACGGCGGATCCGGCCCTGATCGGCTGGACGCGGGTCCGCCATGGGGCCGAACGGGTGGACCTCGAACCGGGGATGCGGATCGACCTCGGGGGCGTCATGAAGGGCTGGATCCTGGATGCCGCCTACGAAGCCGCCGCCCCCCTCCTGGCCCCCGGTCAAACCCTCCACCTCGACTTCGGCCATTCCTCCCAACGAACCGCCGGGGGCCCGGTAACCATCACCATCAGCCATCCCGCAGAACCCGGGAAACCCCTCCAGGACGTGGTCCTGACCCCGGGCCAGGCCCTGGGCATGGCCCACGCCCGAGGACGGACCTTCCGCCACCACGGCGTGGACCGCTCCCACCTCATCGACCCCCGGACGGGCGCTTCCGCCGACCTCAACCGGGCGGCGGTGGTCCTGGCCCCGAGTGCCGCCCTGGCCGATGCCCTGGATACCGCCCTGTGCCTGCTGCCGGTGGCCGAAGCCCTGGCGGTGGCGCAGCGGGCCGGGGCCGAAGCCCTGGTGTGGGATGCGAGCGGCCAGCACACGACCCCTGGCTGGCCTGGCCGTCCACGGCCCTAATCTGCGCCCACCATTCGCTTCTTCGCCTCCAGCCATCACCTGCACCAGCTCGCCCCCCGGACCCTGGTGCTCACCTCCCTCCTCCTGATCGGCATCGCCGGTCAGGCGGTGAGCGGGGTGCTCATGCACCACCAGCGGGCCGGATGGACGCCGACCTCGGTCGCCGAGCATTACCGGGGCCGGACGGTGGATCCCGCCCACTTGGCCCCGGCGGACCTCGACAAGGCCCTGGCCGGGGACCCGGCCTTTACCGAGACCCCGGCCAAGACCTGGGAGGCCCTCCTCGACGTCGCCCACATGCACCTCGCGTGGATGCCGCTGCTGGTGTTCCTGGTCGCCCACCTGTTCGCCATGGCGCCCCTCGGGCGCGGGCGCCTCGGCGGCCTGCTGGGCTACGGGACCCTGATCGCCGCGCTCCTCGACATCATCTCCCCCTTCCTGGTGCGCTACCACCATGCGGCCTGGGCGTGGCTCAAACTCGGGGCCTTCATGGCCCTCGAAGCGGGCATGCTGATGATGATCCTTCTGACCTTCGCCGGTGGCCTGCAGGCCCTGCGTAAACGCCCAGATACGGCGTAAAAGGTACCACGGTTCCTGTGTACCCGTGTGGTGGTGCAAAAACCGCAGGTGTGGCCCAGCTCCAAGGCGCGAGATGCGACGGCATGGCAGCGCCATGTCGAGCGTCACGCAACGAAGGAGATGGGCCGCACCTGCGGTTTTTCGGCTGAAATGAAACGACCCCTGCCGGAATCCGGCAGGGGTCGTTCGTCAGTCTCAACCCGACAACCGATCAGTGACCGGCGAAGCCCTTGGGGAAGGGACCCGGAGCCTTGCCGCCGTAGCGGTATTCGCTGGGGGCAGCGCGTTCTTCGATGTAGGGATCGACGGCCGGCTTGCTGGCGGCAGCTTCGGCAGCGGCCTTGGCAGCGGCTTCCTCGGCAGCCTTCTTAGCGGCGGCTTCAGCGGCAGCCTTGGCAGCGGCCTCTTCAGCAGCCTTCTTGGCGGCGGCTTCGGCGGCAGCCTTGGCAGCGGCGTCTTCAGCGGCCTTCTTGGCGGCGGCTTCGGCAGCGGCCTTGGCAGCCTTCTCGGCATCGGTCATGGCGGCGGCCTTGCGGGCAGCCTCCTCGGCGGCGGCCTTCTGGGCCGCAACTTCGGCGGCAGCCTTGCGAGCCGCTTCCTCGGCAGCAGCCTTCTTGGCGGCTTCCTCGGCAGCGAGCTTGGCGGCGGCTTCGGCAGCAGCCTTGCGGGCAGCTTCCTCGGCGGCGGCTTTGGCCGCAGCGGCTTCAGCAGCGAGCTTGGCAGCGGCTTCGGCGGCGGCCTTGCGGGCAGCTTCCTCGGCGGCGGCCTTCTTAGCGGCTTCCTCGGCCTTGACCTTGGCCGCATCAGCAGCGGCCTTGGCGGCGGTGGCCGCGGCAGCGGCGTCAGCCTTGGCCTTCTCAGCCTTGGCCTGCTCGCCGGCAGCGGTGGCCTGGGCGGCATTGGCGGCGGCCAGCTTCACATCCTTGGAAGATGCTTCAGCCTTGGCTTTTTCCGCAGCTTCGCTGGCGGCCTTGGCGGCCTTGGCGGCGTCGGAGGCCTTGGCGGCCTCGGCCTTGGCCTTGGTGACCTCGTCAGCCGCGACAGCGGCGGCGGGTTCGGCGGCGCTGGCAGCAGCGGCGGCGTCCTTGGCGGACTGATCAGCGGCGGAAGCCGCCGATCCGGCGGTGCCGGCGCTGGCTGCAGCGGCGGCGCTGGCCTTGGCGATCGCCTCGTCATCACCGCAGCCCGACAGGGCGAGGGTGGCGGCGATGGCAGCCGAGGCGGCAATGGAGGTCAGGGTCGTAGTGCGGGGCATAGCGGCTCCGGGGGGAAAGTTGGGAAAAGTGTAGAACGAATGAAGTTCTGTCTATGGGCAGCTGTTTGACGCGGCGGCCCTAGGAAAACTTACAGAACTCTTGCAAGCAGCAGGGCCACGGGGGCCGCGATCACCAAAGCATCATAAATATCGAGGACGCCACCGAATCCCGGCATCGAGCCGCCACTGTCCTTCACGGCGGCGGCCCGCTTCATGGCACTTTCCGCCAAGTCGCCCAGGACGCCCAGGGGCCCCAGGATCAGGCCCCACACCGCCGGCTGCCACCACCCGGCAAAGGGGGCAACTCCCAGGCCAACGCCCACCAGCCAGGTAAACAGGTAGGCACCGCCCACGGAACCGATGAAAGACCCGGCGAAGCCCTCCCACGTTTTTCCCGGCGAAATCGACGGACACATCTTGTTACGGCCAAACGCTTTGCCGGTGAAAAAGGCGGTTACATCGCCCAATTTCACGGTCGCCACAAAAACCAACAGCAGGGCAATACCACGACGGGCACCATCCTGGCCGGGAAGATCCGCCAGGACCATCAACACATGGAGCGGCAACCCCAGGTACAGAATCCCCAACAGGGTGGCGCCGATGTGCGGGAAGAAGCCGTCGATGGCGCGGCGGAACAATTGATCGATCAGCACCCACCCCAGGCCCAAGCCCGCGACCAGCACCGCCCAGGGGGCCGGCGGTAGGCCGACCTGCTCGGCCAGGGGAGCCAGGGCCAGGGCCAGGGCCGGGACCAGGACCGGGGCCAGGCCAAGACCCGGGGCCAAGCTGCGGGCCAGGCGCACGTACTCCCGGGCGCCGAGGCTGATGATCACCGTCACCAGCACCGCCATACCCTGGGAACCGCCGTGCCGGAAGTCGAAGGTCAGGGTCGCGATCACCAGGGCGGCAAAGATCACGCCGAAGGTCAGGCGGTTGCGGAGTTCACGGGACATGGGCGGAAGAGCCTAGGAAATACCGGCAACGGGCAAGGCGTTGCCTCACCTTCCGAGAGTCTATGCTGCCCGTTTCCCCCTTGGAGGCGCACCATGGCCACGATCCTGCCCAATGAAGGTCTCACCTTCGACGACCTGCTGCTGGTCCCGAATCGCAGCGAGGTCGTGCCCAAGGAGACCGACGTCTCGACCCAGCTGACCAAGCGGATCCGCCTCAACATTCCGGTCCTGTCCAGCGCCATGGACACCGTGACCGAGCACCGTCTGGCCATCGCCCTGGCCCAGATGGGCGGCATGGGGATCATCCACAAGAACCTCTCCATCGAAGCCCAGGCCCTGGAAGTCGAGAAGGTCAAGCGCAGCGAAAACGGCGTCATCACCGAGCCCGAGACCCTGCCGATCACGGCGACCATGAAGGACGCCCTCGACTGCATGAACCTCCACCACATCAACGGCATTCCCGTGCTGGATGGGGATAAAGTGGCGGGCATCGTCACCCGGCGCGATCTCAAGTTCCACCGCAAAGATTCGACACCCATCACCGAGATCATGACCAAAACCCTGGTCACGGCCCCGGCCAATGTGAGCCTCGCCAAAGCCAAAGAGATTCTCTACCAGGCCAAGGTCGAGAAACTCATCCTGGTCGACGCCAAGGGCCGCCTGAAGGGCCTGATCACGATCAAGGACCTGGAGCGCCAGGAGCAGTATCCCCAGGCGTGCAAGGACAGCCGCGGCCGCCTGCGCGTTGGCGCCGCCACCGGCGTGGGCGATCTGGCCCGGGTCGATGCCCTGGTGAAGGCCGGCGCCGACGTGATCGTCGTCGACAGTGCCCACGGGCACTCGAAGAACGTCCTGGAGACCGTGAAGGCCATCAAGAAGACCTACGATATCGATGTCATCGCCGGCAACATCGCCACCGAGGAGGCCGCCCGCGACCTCATCAAGGCCGGTGCCGACGCGGTGAAGGTCGGCATCGGCCCCGGCTCAATCTGCACCACCCGCATCGTCGCCGGCGTGGGCGTGCCCCAGGTGACGGCGGTGATGAACGCCGCCCTGGCCGCCCAAAAGGCCGGGATCCCGATCATCGCCGACGGCGGTATCAAATATTCTGGCGACATCGGCAAGGTCCTGGCCGTGGGCGCCAACGTCGTGATGCTCGGCTCCATCCTCGCCGGCTGCGATGAAAGCCCGGGCGAAACGATCATTTATCAGGGTCGCCAGTTCAAGGCCTACCGCGGCATGGGCTCCATCGGCGCCATGCAGAAGGGCAGCGCCGACCGCTACTTCCAGGACAACGAAAAGTCCCCGGACAAACTGGTGGCCGAAGGCATCGAGGGCATG
>CAIUVD010000282.1 GCA_903902515.1 uncultured Planctomycetota bacterium
TAGGTCGTTGCCTGGATTTTATTCTGATCAACCCCAGCACTCTGTGCTGGGGTTGATTGTTTTTAATAGGTGTTCGGTGATCCTGGAAGGCGCCCTCTACACGATAACGCCGCTGTCGTTCGCCTGGGCATCGATGTGCCCATATCATGAGTATTCTGCAGGGCTTTGCTTTAAGGAGACACTTCGACCGCCAACAATGACAGCCCCAGGCGGCATATATCTATTTTGAGCTTATGTTTCGATGATGGGGAGTTTCACCCAAAGCTCACGAAATGATTTTTGGTCGTAGAAAAGCTGCCGGAATCTATTCGTAAAGAATATCATTGGGTTCGTGTTCATCGCCAATTACCGTGGGGAGCCAATTGCTTATATTCCCCAAATTACCTTTTTCTGGTGTTATTTAATAACCCCAACCATCAGGTATCCTGATAGTTCCTATGACGGGTAGGATGTCGATGTTCCTCGTGGAGTTCGCCTCATAGCCTTCGTGAAGTGCGAAAAAATCCCCGGTGGCATAACCACCGGGGATCACCCATCTCACAACTACGTCGGACGCTCAGGCGTCGTAGTAGAGGTAGAATTCGTAGGGATTCGGGCGCAGCTTGAGGGGCTCGATTTCGGCTTCCTTCTTCACCGCGACATACTGCTCAATCATGTCTTCCGTGAAAACATCGCCGGCGGTCAGCCAGGCCTTGTCCTTCTCGAGTTCCTCAAAGGCCTGCTCGAGCGACTTGCAGGTGCCGGGGATGGTGGCCAGTTCCTCGGGGGGCAGGTCGTAGATGTTCTTGTCCATCGGCTTGCCCGGATCGATCTTGTTCTTGATGCCGTCAATGGCGGCCATCAGGATCGCAGCGTTCACCAGGTAGGGACTGCCCGAGGCGTCGGGGCAACGGAATTCGAAGCGACGAGCCTTATCACCCTGGACGAAGGGGATGCGGATCGAGGCGCTGCGGTTGTTGGCCGAGTAGGCGAGGTTCACCGGAGCTTCGTAGCCCGGCACCAGACGGCGGTAGCTGTTGGCGCTGGGGTTGGTGAAGGCCTGGATGGACTTGCCGTGCTTCAGGATGCCGCCGATGGCGTACACGGCGTTCTGGGAGAGCTTGGCGTAGACATCACCGGCGAAGGTGTTCTTGCCGTCCTTCCAGATCGACATGTGGTGGTGGCAGCCGGAGCCGTTGTCACCGAACATGGGCTTGGGCATGAACGTGGCGGTCTTGCCGTGCTGGAAGCAGGTGTTCTTGACGGCGTACTTGTACTTGTGGACCAGGTCGCCGGCCTTGATGGCGTCGTCGAACTTGATGCCGATTTCGCACTGGCCGGGGCTGGCCACTTCGTGGTGGTGCAGATCGACTTCGATGCCCATGGTCTCCATGTTGGTGGTGATCTCGCTGCGGAGATCCATCAACTGGTCGGCGGGGGTCGCGGGGAAGTAGCCCTGCTTGGTACGGACCTTGTGACCCAGGTTCATGCCGGAGTCGACGCCCATATTCCAGGGGGCCTCATCACTGTCGATGTAGTAGAAGGCCTGGTTGGGCTTGGACTCGTAACGGATCGAGTCGAAGATGAAGAATTCGGGCTCAGGGCCGAAGAAGGCCATGTCGCCAATGCCGGTGCTCTTCAGGTACTGCAGGGCCTTCAGGGAGATGCCACGGGCATCACGGCTGTAGGGCTGGCCGGTACGGGGGTCGTAGATGTAGCCGAAGAAGCAGATGGTGGGCTGCTCACGGAACGGGTCGATGAAGGCGGTCGAAGCATCGGGCTTGATGTTCATGTCCGACTTCTCGATGCCCTGCCAGCCACGGATCGAGCTGCCGTCGAAGGGGAGACCCTCTTCGAAGAGCGCCGCTTCGAGGCGACGGGCAGTGATGGTGAAGTGCTGCAGGGTGCCGAACAGGTCGCCGAACATAATGTCGACGTACTTGGCACCGTGGTCCTTGGCCAGCTTGAGGGCGGCTTCAACGCTCATGGAGACTCCGTGGGGGTGGCGGCCAGAGGGCCGCCGTGGTGAGGTGTGACAGGTTAGGAAAGGGGGGGCACCCGGCAACGGGGCCGTTTGACGACATCACCCCCGGTGCCCGCAGGCACCGGGGGTGATGTGATGGTCATCAGATAGCTTCTGAGCCGCGCTCGCCGGTGCGGATGCGGATGCAGTCTTCGAGGGGCATGATGAAAATCTTGCCGTCGCCGACCTTGCCTTCTTCGCCGGTGCGACCGGCTTTGATGATGGCCTGGACGGTGGGCTCCACGAACTCGTCGTTGACGGCGATCTGGAGCTTCACCTTGCGGAGCAGGTTGACGGTATATTCGTGACCGCGATAGATTTCGGTGTGGCCCTTCTGGCGGCCGAAGCCCTGGACGTCGCTAATGGTCAGGCGGACGACTTCGACTTCGTTAAGAGCTTCCTTGACGGCTTCCAGCTTGGACGGCTGGATGATGGCCTCGATCATCTTCATGGGATGGGTTTCCTTGGATTGGTGGGTGTTCTAGGTGGTGCGGGGCTCCGGGCCAGTCCCCAGGACGGGGACTGGCCCGGCCAAGATCAGTTGATCTTGTGATAGCCCTCTTCGCCGTGCTGGGTGAGGTCGAGGCCTTCAACCTCTTCCTCGGCGGTCACCCGCAGGCCGACCGTGTACTTCACGATCAGGGCGATAACCAGGGCGGCGATGCCCGAGAAGACGATCGTGACCAGGACGGCCTTGATCTGATTCAGCACCACCGGGTGGCTGCCGCTCTTGATGGCTTCGTACAGGCCGGCGTTCAGGAAGGCGAGGCCGGGGTTGGCATCGACCTGGAAGAACAGGCCGGTGGCGATGGCGCCCCAGATGCCGCCGATGCCGTGGACGCCGAAGGCGTCGAGGGCGTCGTCATACTTGAGGGCCTGCTTCAGGTAGCTGGAGCCAGCGAAGCAGATGAAGCCGGCGACGGCACCGATGAACAGGGCTGCACCGGGGCTGACGAAGCCAGCAGCGGGGGTGATGGCCACCAGACCGGCGACGGCGCCGGAGATTCCACCCAGCAGGGTCGGCTTGCCACGGATGATCCACTCGGCCAGGGGCCAGGTGAGGGCGGCAGCGGCCGAGGCGAAGTGGGTGTTGGCGAAGGCCAGGGTAGCCAGGCCGGAGGCGCATAGGGCGGAGCCGGCGTTGAATCCGAACCAGCCGACCCACAGGAGGCAGGCGCCGATGAAGGACAGGGTCAGGTTGTGGGGGCGCATGGCTTCGGTTTCGCTGACCTTGCGCTTGCCGAGAACGATGGCCAGAACCAGGGCCGCGATGCCCGAGCTGATGTGGACAACCGTGCCGCCAGCGAAGTCAAAGGCAGCCCACTTGTAGCCGTCGCTGCCATCCAGGTCAGCCCACCAGTTGTGGAGACCGCCGTTGCCCCAGACCATGTGCGCCATGGGCAGGTAGACGATGACAAACCACAGGAGGTTAAAGAGGATCATGCCGGAGAACTTCATGCGCTCGGCGTAGGCGCCGGAGATGAGGGCCGGGGTGATGATCGCAAACATCAACTGGAAGATCATGAAGGTGCCGTGGGGAATCGACATCGCATAGGTGCTGTTGACGCCCATGGCGATCTTCCCATCGCTCCAGATGACGCCGTTCAGGAAGGCGTAGTCCGTCAGGTTGCCAATGAAGGCACCGTCACCGCCGAAGGCGAGGCTGTAGCCGCACACGCACCAGATCACCGAGATCATGGCGGCGATGGTCAGGCTCTGCATCATCGTGCCGAGCACGTTCTTGGAGCGGACCAGGCCACCGTAGAACAGGGCCAGGCCGGGCAGGGTCATCAGGAGCACGAGGGCGGCGCAGACGAGCATCCAGGCGTTGTCGCCGGTGTTCATCTCGAACTGGTTGAGGGACTGCCAAGCGCGTTCGGCCTTCTCGCCGACGCTCACGCCGTCACTGCCGTTGGAGTAGACGACATCAATCTTCTTGCCATCCACTTCTTCGGTCTTGAGGACCGTGGCGGGCTTTAATTGGGCCTCGATGGCAGCGATGCGATCTTCGATGCTCGGAGTGGCAGGAGCTGCATCAGCAGACCAAGCACCGGCCCCGAAGGACAGGGCCAAGGCGGCCAAGAGCGTGAGGGGGAGACGGACCATGGACAGGATTCCTTGGAACGGGTGTGGTGAGCCCAGATGGGCGTTTGTCGATGATGGCCTCTGGCAAATCCTGGTCCGAATCGGCGGCGCCGCGTTCCTAAAACGTTCCTTCCGTTTCAAGTGACGGTGGGACGGCGGCTTGTGAATGCAGCACAGCATCAGGGGATATCCGGGGGTGAGTGGTTTTGGTGCTGCGTGGTGCCACAGGGTGATCAAAATTTGATCGCGTGCGTGGTCCTTGATGTCCCCCGGGTTTTCCCCCGGATTTTGCTCGTTCGCGTCCTCGTCACACACGGAAAGCACTCCATGGAGCGGCTGCCGTTGAGACGATCCGTCGCGGTCCTAAGGTTTCTGACCTTGTCTGCCGCCCCGCTCGGGGGCGGCCGTGCCCCGGATTCCGCCCATGGACAGCAGTACTTCCGGCACCCCCAGTTGGCTTGCCGCCCTCATCGCCATTGCCGCCCTCGGAGCGGCCGTGGTGTTTGGCCTCTACATGTTCCGTCATACGGAACGGGCGGCCCTTGAAGCCCAGAACTACCGCTTGGCGGCCAGTCTGTCGCCCCTCCGCGTCGAGGAGCAGGCGGTCAAGGATCGGATCAAGCCCCTCGAAGAGCAAATCGCTGATCGCCGGGCCCGGCTCGATGCCATCAAAGAAAGCGATAGCACCGCCAAGGGCGACGTCGACCGCCTGGTGGCCGCCAATCTGGCCCTGCTGAAAACGAATCAGGACCTCCTTCGCAAGGAGCAATCCAACTACGCTAATGTGATGCGCGAGGCCCCTGAGCGGCGTAAGGAGCTTTCCCGCGAGGAAGAGCGCGCTTTTGCCAGCGAACGGGATAATGATGACCGTCGTCGCCAATTGCGCGAGGACGTGGAAAAACAGTCCCAGGCGACCGAGCAACAGCGGAAGAAGTGGAACGGGGACGTGGCCCGCCAGGATACTCGCATTCGCGAGCTGGAGGGCCGGGTACAACAGCTGACCCAGCAACTTGACCTGTCGAACCAGGAGTTCCGTCCGGATGGCCAAATCCTGGCCAGTGAGGCCAAGGATGGCTTCGTGGTCATCGACCGTGGTCAGCATCATCACCTGCGCCGTGACACCCGTTTTACGGTCTACAACCGTCGGGCCGGTAAGGTGGTGACCAAGGGCCAGATTCAGGTCGTGACCGTCAACGAGCGTTTTGCCACCTGCCGGGTTCTCGCAGAGAACGATGCCAATGACCCGTTGGTCGCTGGCGACCTCCTGCATAATCCGGTGTACGATCCCGATCGGACCCGCGGATTTACCGTCCGTGGCGAGTTCAGCCGCTTCAGCCGCACCGAAATAAGTCGCTTCGTTGAGGATTCGGGCGGCCGAATCGACCAAGGCTTGTCCGTAGATACGGACTACCTGGTTGCCGGCGCTGGAGCTCAGAAGGACCTGGAGCAGGCCGTGAAGCTTGGCGTCAGCATCATCAGCGAAGATCAGCTCATCGAGTTCCTGCGCGGCGGCGCTCTCGACAACCGCAAGTGACCCCGGAGAGCCTCCCGTGCGCATCAACCAGTTCTCCCTGATGTCCCTGACCCTGTTGGGCATGTTCACCGTCGTCACCACGGCGTTGACGGTGGTCGAGACCAATCGCATCAAGACCTATTACGAAGGCGACCCGGAGCGGTCAGATTTCAAGCCCAACGATAAGTTGAGGCGCGAAATCGCGGACATGAAAACCAACATCGCCGGGTACCGGAACGAGATCGCCACCCGGGAGCGTGAGCTGTGGCGCCTCGATCTGGCCCTGTCCTCCCACCGGGTGGATTATGCCTGGGGTGCCACGGGCGCTGGCGGTGCCGGCGGTGAATTGCTCGCCGCGGTGGCCCTCCCAGATAAGGCGACGGCATCGATTCGTGGCAATGAGGTCCCGCTGAAGGATTCGACCTGGAAGGTGGCTTCCGACCGATCCGCTTCCGTGGCCCGGCGTCTGGAAGTGCTCAATCAGCAGTACGAAGCCGCTGCCCGTCAAAGCCAGCCATCCCTTGATGCCGCGATCAATTCCCGCCAGGAGGAACTCCAGACGGTCCTCAAGCGCATCAGCGACCAGGATGCCCTGTTCCAGAAGGATCGCGAAGAGCTCACCAAGAAACTGGATGAGTTGGCCGCCGCGCGTGACAAGGGCGAGAAGCAGCATCGCGAACTTTACAGCCGCCGAGCCACTCGGGTGGCCCAATTGGAGGATAAGATCCGCCAATTGCTGGAACTGGAACTGAAGTGGGTCGAGGAACTGGATGCCGACGGCTCGATCCTCGAAGTTGCCCCGGATTCGATGGTTATCGACCTGGGGAGCCAGAACCGCTTGATACCCGGATCCCTGTTCACGGTCTTCAACCATGATCGGGGCCGCTACGTCGAGAAGGGCCGCATCGAGGTGGTCTCGGTGCAGAAGCACATCGCGGTAGCCCGGATCCTGTCCCAGATGGACGAGCGGCGCAATCCCATCGGCAAGGGTGATTTGATCGGCAATCCAGTCTACGATAACCTCAAGCCCAAGGTTTTTGTGGTTGCTGGGGAATTCAAACAATTCAACAAATCAGACCTCGAACACTTCATCACCGCTGCCGGTGGTGTCGTCAGCCAGGAACTTGGCCCAGGCTGCGACTTCCTGGTGGCGGGCAGCCGTAGCGACCGCGAGCAGGCCAATGCCCGTCAGTACCAGATCCTGGCGATGAAGGAGGAGCAGCTCCTCCAGTTCGTGCCGACGACCTTCGCCCCCAAGGCCTCCGCAGCGGTTACCCCAGCCAAGTAATCCA
>CAIUVD010000283.1 GCA_903902515.1 uncultured Planctomycetota bacterium
GCCGGGGACCGCTGGGCTTACCAGGCTGGGCAGTACACGACCCTTGGCCTCGATACGCCGAATGGCTTCGTGCCCAGGGCCTACTCCATCGCCGGTTCGCCCCTCGATGGCGGCGTCCTTGAGTTCTACATTGCCCTGGTCGAAAACGGCGCCCTGACGCCGACCATTTTTGCCGCCGAGGTCGGTGCAACCTTCCGCTACCTGTCGCCCAAGGGCAAGTTCACCCTTACCCACGCCGGGGCCAGCGGCCCCAAGAAGACCCTGGTGATGGTGGCCACCGGCACTGGCCTGGCGCCCTTCGTCGGCCAGTTGCGGACCCTGTGGAAGGCCCACCAGGCCGGGGTGCCCAACCCTTACCAGATCGTCCTGTTCCACGGTGCCGCCTACGCCAACGAGTTCGGCTACGCCGAAGAGCTTGAGCAGTACGCCGCCGATCCGGCCTTCAACCTGACCTACCTCAAGACCAGCAGCCGCCCGGAGGTCAGCCGGGGCTGGACCCCCGCCGTCGCCAAGGGCCGCGTCAACGAAGTCGTGCGCCTGGTCCTTGGCCAGCCCAATGCCCCCGGCCGGGTGGTCGAGATGCCCGAGGGCGTCGATGCCGCCGCCGTGCGGGCCAAGATCGACCCCGCCACCACCGCCTTCCTGGCCTGTGGCAATCCGGGCATGATCGAGGACATCAAGGAGCCGATTCACGCCATCGGCTGCCCGACCTATCTGGTCGAGGAGTTCTGGAAGGCGTAAGGGGCCTGCGGCCCCGGTCCGGGGTTCGGGGTCCAAGGTCCGGGGTCTTGAACCCCTGGCACGGCCCTCGGTTCACGGACGATCGTTTCCCCTGTCCGGGTCCGACCCCGGACCCCGGACCCCGGACCCCGGACTTCTCATGAGCCAAATCGACCTCCAGCCCGTTAAGGGCACCCGCGACGTTTACCCCGAGGACATGCGTGTCCGCCAGTGGCTCTTTGGCCAGTGGCGCGAGGTGGCCCGCTCGTTTGGCTACGAGGAATATGACGCCTGCGTGCTGGAGCATGCCGAGTTGTACATCCGCAAGGCTGGCGACGAAATCACCGGTCAGTTGTACGACTTTCGCGACAAGGGGGACCGCCACCTGGCCCTGCGCCCGGAACTGACTCCCAGTTTCGCTCGCATGGTCATGGCCAAGGGCAGCGCCCTGCCCCTGCCGGCCCGGTGGTTCGCCCTGCCCCAGTGTTTCCGCTACGAGGACACCCAAAAGGGCCGCAAGCGCGAGCATTACCAGTGGAACATGGATGTCGTCGGCCTGGCCAGCGTGGCCGCCGAGGCGGAGCTGATGGCCGCCCAGGCGGAGTTCTGCCGCCGCGCCGGCCTGAAGTTGGACGGCAGCGAGCCCGAGGTGGTGTGGCGGGTGTCTAACCGCCAGGTTTTGGGCCACTTCCTGGCCGCCATGGGCATCGACGGCGACCAGTTCGCCGCCGTGTGCGTGGTCATCGACAAGCGAGACAAAATTGGCGACGCCGCGACCCTCGTCGAACTGGCCAAGGTCGGCATCGACGGCGAGCGTGGCGCAGGCATCCTCCGCCTGCTGGATGTGCGCGGCCTCGACGCCCTGGCTCAGCAGGTGCCCGCCGACAACCCCGGCTTCATCGCCCTGACGGAACTCATGGCCCTGCTGGAGGGCTGGGGCATCGCCCACCTGATTCGCATCGACTTGTCGGTGATTCGCGGCCTGTCCTATTACACCGGCACCGTGTGGGAGGTCTTCGCCCAGGTCGGCACCATCCGCCGGGCCATCGCCGGCGGCGGTCGCTACGACAACCTGTGCGCCCAGTTGGGTGGCACGGCGGTGCCGATGGTCGGCTTTGGTTTTGGCGACGTCGTGATCACCGAACTGCTGGATGAACTGGGCCGCCTGCCGGTCCTCGGCAAGGGCATCGACGCGGTGGTCTTCCCCATGTCGGCCAAGGAATTTCCGGTCGCCAATCGCCTCGCCGCCAGCCTGCGGCGCAGCGGCAAACGGATCGTCGTCGATTACTCCGGCCGACGGTTCAAGAACGCCATCGAACGGGCCGAGCAGGACGGGGCGAAGATCCTCTACATCCTGGGCGGTAACGAGGTCAAGGACGGCGTGGTGGTAGAGCGGACCCTGGGCGCCGAGCGCATCGAGCGCAAGGTGCCCCTGGCGGACTTCTAAAGCCCCCATCTCGGAGGCTTTCCAGTCCTAGAGCATCACGACCCC